>CAMVGV010000003.1 GCA_947167135.1 uncultured Lachnospiraceae bacterium | reverse complement strand
GGAAAGATGCATCTCGTGCTGCAGGAATATGACACTGTGGAAATGCTGAGATCCGTGGTCTCCATGATAAGGGTCAGGAGCACGGAAAAGGAGCTTACCTTTGATGTGGTGGTTGACGAGGTCCTTCCGAAAAGACTGTACGGCGATCAGGGAAAGATAAAGCAGATAGTTCTGAACCTCCTTACCAATGCGGTCAAATACACGGATACAGGCGGCTTCGCCCTCTTTGTCTCCATGGACGAAAGGGAGAATGATGAATGTAAGCTCAGGTTTTCCGTAAAGGATACGGGCATAGGCATTAAAGAGGAGGATATGGAAAAGCTCTTCACTGCCTATGAAAGACTGGACGAGGAGAAGAACAGCGGCATACAGGGAACAGGACTGGGTCTTGATATCTCGAGGAGATTTGCGGAGCTTATGGGCGGAACCCTGAAGGTCGAGAGTGAATACGGTAAGGGCTCCGAATTTATCCTGACCATTTCACAGAAAATAGTCGACAGGACCCCTGTGGGAGTATTCCTGGAGCATGATGAGACAAATGCGGGCGGTCCCTATGTTCCGCAGTTCGTGGCGCCGGACGCTGATATACTCGTCGTGGACGATAACCCGATGAATCTCTCTGTTATCAAGGGACTCCTTAAGGGCACCAAGGTATTTGTGTCCACTGCGTCAAGCGGTGAGGAGTGTCTTGAAAAGATCAGGGATACGGCCTTCAATGTGGTGCTCCTGGACCACATGATGCCGGGAATGGACGGAGTCGAGACTCTGGCAGCGATCCGTACGGACTATCCGGATCTTCCCGTATATGCCCTTACGGCAAACTCCGCTGCGGGTGAGGAGTTCTACAGATCCAAGGGCTTTAACGGCTATCTCTCGAAGCCCATAGACAGCCTCACCCTTGAAAAGACCATAATGAAGCATCTTCCCGAGGAAATGATGGAAAAGCCCGCTGCCGCGGAGGAGGTTGCAGAGCTTACCGAGATCCCTCCCGATATGCAGTGGATCTATGAAACAGAGGGCATAACGGTTCCGGAGGGTATCAAAAATTCCGGAGGAATATCAAACTACATATTCTCACTGAACCTCTTTCTTGATACAATTGACGGGAATGCCAAGGTCATCAGGGACTCCTATGAGAGCGGCAATATAAGGCTTTATACCATAAAGGTCCATGCACTGAAGAGCTCTGCAAGGATAATCGGTGCGATGGAGCTTTCAAAGCTTGCAGAAGAGCTGGAGGATGCCGGAAACAGGGAGGATGTCGCCTTTATTGACGAAAAAACCGGCATACTCCTGTCGGATTATGAGGACTTTAAGGAAAAGCTCATAAGGCTTCAGAACAGTGACGCAGACGGGGAAAAGGAAGCGATCCCGGAGGAGGAGCTTAGGGAAGCTTATTCCGCCCTCTCCGATGTGATCCCCCAGATGGATTACGATTCGGTGGAGATGATACTTGAACAGCTTTCCGGATATGCACTTCCGGAGCAGGATGCGCTTTTGGTAAGGGAGCTCACAAAGAAGATGAAGCTTTTTGACTGGGACGGAATGGAAGAGCTTATGAAGGAAGCCGGACTTTCTTCCTGAAGGATATGGGATATATAGGGAATGGAGGGAAAAATGCCTGAAAACAGTATGATTTTTATAGGTGAAAAGGAGACCTTTATAGCCCGCGTCCTTATACGGAAGGTGCAGGATGCCGGCATAGAATGCAGCTTTGTTGTCAACAGGATAAATATCATAAATGAATTTCTGGAACATGTTTCCCTCGTAACGCTTTTTATGGACGAAGGGGAAATACCCGATGAGGAGGTTCTTCACTTCTTAACCGATGCCCTGGACGAAAAGGGGCTTAAGATGATACTGGTGGGTGAAAGGCATGATGTGGAGCACACCCTGGATCGGGTTCCCGGGGACCTTATATACAAGACCTTTTCAAGACCCGTTGACAATACGGAATTCGTAAATTCCATAACGGATTATTTCAAGAGGGCAAATGCCGGAGAATTCAAAAAGAGCATCCTGGTGGTGGATGATGATCCGCAGTATCTCACGATGGTAAGGGAATGGCTGAAGACCAGCTACAAGGTCTCCATGGTAAATTCGGGTCTTCAGGCAATAAAGTGGCTTGGAAAGAACGAGGTGGATCTTATCCTTCTGGATCATGAAATGCCTGTCACGAGCGGTCCCCAGGTTCTTGAAATGCTTAGGAGCGATCCCGATACCAGCTCGATTCCGGTCATGTTCCTTACTGGGAAGAGGGACAAGCAGAGCGTCATGGAGGTCGTGGCGCTGAAGCCCGAGGGATATTTCCTTAAGGGCATCCAGAAGGACGAATTACTTGAGAAGCTGGAGGAATTCTTTATCCTGCATAAAAAATTATGATCGATCTGATTAGAGACCATCAACTTAATATCATGCTCCTTCTCTGCGGCTCCTGCGGAATACTGATCTTTTTGCTGTTCAACACACGTTTTCTCTCCGGAAGCAGGAAAAGGATACTGATATTTATGGAGTCCGTTGCGCTGTTACTCCTCTGGTTTGACAGACTGGCGTATATATATTCCGGCCATAAAAGCCTTGAAGCCTATATAATGGTCAGGGTCAGTAACTTTTTTGTATTCTTTCTGACCTCCGCCGCCGTCTTCGGCTTCAATATGTATATTTCCGACTGGCTGAAATCCGAGGGAGGACTTACCTCACTTCCAAAGAGACTGTTTTTTACCGGAGCTGTCTCGCTCCTTGGCATGGTTCTTGCGATTATCTCGTCCTTCTCCGGATTATATTACTATTTCGACGAAGCAAACCGCTACCACCGGGGACAGGGTTTTCTCATTGCCTATATAATCCCGGTCCTCTGCCCTCTCATACAATATACCGTGATCAGACAATACCGGAGGATATTCAGTAATCTTATCTATATTTCCATGCTCCTCTATATCTATATTCCGATTATATGCGGGATCACCCAGATATTTACCTACGGTATATCTCTGGTAAATATTTCCCTTGCTGTCGTATCCCTGTCAATGTATGTCTGCATGTATATGGATCTCAATAATACGGTTAAGCACGCCTATGATATCGAGATACGGAATATGCAGGGTGAGCAGGAAAGAATGGAGAGGCTTTTTGACCAGATTGCCACCGCCTTTGTTTCCGCGGTGGAGAAAAAGGATGATTTTACCAAGGGCAATTCCCTTAAGATCGCCGAATATGCGAAAAAGATCGCACTGCTTGCAGGAAAGGATGAGGACGCCGCCGAGGAGGTATACTACGCTGCATTACTTCATGACGTAGGGATGATAGGTGTACCGGATAAGGTAATAAAAAACGAGGCTGATCCGGATAAATGGGATTACGAGGCCATGCGGAAAAAACCCATCATAGGAGAGGAGATCCTTTCCAGCATCACGGAATATCCTTACCTCAGCGTAGGTGCACACCATAGCCACGAGAGATATAACGGTACCGGCTATCCCGACGGCCTTAAAGGGGAAGAGATCCCTGAGATCGCAAGGATCATCGCGGTGGCGGATGCCTTTGTCACCATGACAACAAAGAAAAGATACCGTGATGCAAGACCCCGCTTTATGGCAAGGGAGGCCTTTATAAGGGGAGCCGGTGAGGAATTCGATCCGAAATTCGCGGAGATCATGGTAAATATCATCGATACCGAAACCGTGAATGAGGATCCGGAAAATGCCCAGAAGCCCGAAAAGACCATAAGCTGCAGGGATTACAGGGAAAACATCACTCTGGGAATCCCCATTGAGAGCGAATGGAGAAATATAAGCTTTGACTGCGAATATCCGCCGGATCGTGACCCCGAATTCTCTGCACCGTCAATAGTTTTATTTGATTCCTTTGACAGAAGGACCCACAGCAACAAAAAATCGATCGACGCCAATCATTATCTGGAATATGGGGAAATATGGTTTGATAAATACAGTATAACGACCGCCGCCAGAAAGATCGTTGAAAAGAGCCTTAATGATGACATTCCTCAGGGCGGGGAAGAGGGCGAGCATTATGAGATCCTTGCCGGCCGCTTTGAGGATCACCTGAAGCTCATAATGAGATCTCCCTCTTATACAAAGGAGGTGTTGGTTTCTCTTCCGAGCGTTTCAAAATCAGCCTACATCGGGCTTACCGGCGAGAACTGTACATTAACCGATATCTCCGTAAGCCTTACGGGAGAAACGGTTAAGGAAGGTGACATTGAAAGGATATCCGATCCATTAAACTATATCGATCACCTCGAATCCGATATAGCGAATATCCAGGTAGACAGGACCCGTTCCGCACACACAAAGGGGATCGAGATCAGAAGAAGGCTCCGTATTGCCTTCCACAGTATGAGCCTCCCCGGTGCAGACCTCGTATGGCACTGCCCCTATGTCATTATCTTCTATTCGGAGGACGGAACGGTGGACGGACCCGGATACCGCATGTACAATATGATAAAGCTGAACGGTGAGGATGAGGGTGAAACGGAATACGCCCATAACAGCTTTTCCATGAAAAAGCTTTCGGATTTCCCCGGCTGGAATGAGTGGAAAAAGCTTAACGGGGAAGGCCTTGAATGTGTCCTTTATCTCGAAAGGCATGGAAATGAGATCCGTTTCAAAACAGAAAATCTGGGCATAAGTATAGAGAATAAGACCATGGTAATCGATGCACCTCCGCTTGTTTACGTATCTCTGACCGGAGACCAGGTTGCGCTTACGGATATCAGGATAGAATAGGATCTAATTTTATTTCACCGCTTTATAAAGAATTGCATTCATAATGGCAGCTGCAACGCTGCTGCCTCCCTTATTTCCCCTTGACGCGATATGGGGGATATCGCTCTTAATTATGAGCTCCTTCGCCTCCCTGACATTTACAAAGCCCACGGGAACAGCTATTACAAGCTCGGGCTCAAGTCTCCCCTCCTCCACCATTTTCCGGATATTTATAAGGGCGGTTGGAGCGTTTCCTATGGCAAAGATAAGCTTTTTATCAAGGGCCGCCGCTCTCTCCATGCTGACCCACGCACGGGTTATCTTCCTTTCCTCAGCTTCTCCGGCAACATCGCTATCTCCCATAAAGCAGTGTATGCTGCAATTAAGGACCGATAGAGCCTTCTTATTTATGCCGGAGTAAGCCATCATTGTATCCGTGACTATTGCTGCCTTTTCCTTAAGTGCCTTAATAGCCCTTTCAACAGCCCCCTCTGAAAAAACAAGGCTTTCAGCGTAGTCAAAGTCCGCGGTTGTGTGGATCACCCTCTTTACTATATCCCTTGTATCTTCGGGAAAGCTCATCCCCGAAAGCCCTTCTTCTATTATCTCAAAGCTTCTTCTTTCTATTTCCTTTGGTTCGGTTATGAATCCTTCCATTGTCCTAAGCTTCCCTGTAGCCCCTTTCTGTGACCATCCTTCCGTTAATTATGACCGTATCCGAATTCCCTATGAAAACAGTGGTAAACATATCTATATCTTCTTCCGGGAGCTCCCTTAAGGTACAGAGCTTTTTAATCTCTCCCTCTCTTCCTATGTTTTTCACATAGCCGCAGACCCGATCCGGCGGCACCCTTTCCATAAGTATCTCTACGGCCTCCTTTAGGCTGTCCTGCCTTACCCTGCTCTTCGGATTATAGAGTACGGTTACGAGGTCTGCCTCCCCCGCTGCCCGTAGCCTTTTATTTATGGTTTCCTTGTCCGTCAGATGATCGCTTAAGGATATCACGGAAAAATCATTTGTAAGAGGTGAACCAAGTAAGGCTCCTCCGGCAAGGGCTGCGGTGATCCCGGGAATGACCGTCACCTCAATATCCGGATCGTTTGCGCATACCTCGAAAATCAGTCCGGCCATTCCGTAAATTCCTGCGTCCCCGCTGCAGACAACGGCCACCCTGTTTCCCTTAAGCGCGTATTCCCGGGCTTTCCCGCAGCGCTCACGTTCCCTACGCATTTCAGAAGAAATAACGGTCTTTCCCTCCGTAAGCTCCTTTATAAGCTCTGTATACACCCTGTAGCCTATGACGATATCCGCCTTTATTATGGCTCTTCCTGCCTCAGGAGTCAGCTTATCGGGACTCCCCGGTCCGATCCCAACCACGGATATCGAGCCTCTGCCGCTGCCGCTTTTTTCCGGATCTTCGCAGCTTTTTCCCGGATCTTCGCCGGGTTTTTCTCCTTCGGGATGAATATCCCCTGTCCCTCCGGTTCCGTCATATAAAGCCACTGCAAGGGTCATTCCCCCGGACACCTGCTTTTTTTCAAGAAGACTTACCCGTCCCTCACCACCAAGCTCCAGGGCTCTTTTTACCGCGCTTCTTTCGCACACATTTGAAACACCGGTTTTTTCCAATACAAAGTCAGATTCCGAAAACCCAAAGGAATCCGGAAGATCCTTCAGCTCCTCTGCGGTAAAAAACCTGAGTCCGAGATTATGCTCATCGACAAAGCGCTTTATCGCTGCCTCATTCCTTTTTATATCTATTGTGGCGATATCGGATACCGCTGAAAGGGAAATATTCCTGTCCTTTAGAAAATCCAGAATAAAGCTTTTCAGCTTATCATATTCCGTTCCCTTCCTGCACCCGACACCGAGGCAGAGGCACTTCGGCACGAGATGAAGGGTTTTTGGAAAAATATCGCTTAAGAATGGGGAAAGGGAGATCCCGACCTCCTCATTCCGTAAAAGAGCAGCGGAAACATCCTTTATCCTTTCGGGGTTTTCTATCCCTATCCCCCTTTCGGAAGCAAAGCTGTCAACGGCGAAAACCTTATTTATATCCGTAGCGGTCGTTATCACCTCTTCCGCGGAAAGAAGCTCAGCAAGGCTCCTTGCGAGGTCATTCGCGCCTCCCAGGTGACCGGACAGGATGGGTATCACATGCTGCTTTAATTCATCTATAACGATCACTGCAGGATCCTTATCCTTACTCCTTATAAAGGGTGCGATGGCCCTTACCGCTATGCCTGCCGCTCCCACAAATATAAGAGCATCCCCCCTAAATGCCCTTTCCGTCCGCTCCACTAATGAACCTGCATCTGCACTCTGGAGGCTGCTCTCAACCTCTGCGTCCGATGACAGGAGCTCCGCTATTTCCAGATTTACCCTGTTTCCTTTTTCGCTGAAAGAAAAAACCGTGATCTTTTTCATAATTATTTAGAAGGTGCCAGGGCTTTCATACGCTCTCCCCCCGCCGGGGCGTAAAGCTTTGACCTGACATTTTCCGTAAAGGCTCCGTCGGATAAAAAGTCTCCGGTGAATATTATCGCGGTCTTACTTATACCGTTTTTCTCCGCAGCCTCCGGAAGCTCCTTAACCGTAGTATATATAACCCTTTCATCCTCCCAGGTGGCCTTATATACTATGGCTGCCGGGCTATCCGCTCCGTATCCCCCTGCCATAAGCTCATCTGAAAGCTCCCTTATCATCCTTGCGGACAAAAAGACCGCCATCGAGGAATGATGGGATGCGAGGCTCCTGATCCTTTCGCTATCCGGCACCTCTGTACGACCCTCCATCCTTGTGATAATGAGGCTCTGGCTCCCTCCTGGTACCGTAAACTCTTTTTTTAATGCCGACGCTGCTCCGAATAAGGAGCTGACCCCCGGACAGTAGCCGTATTCAATACGGTTTTCTTCAAGTATCCTGATCTGCTCCCCTATGGCTCCGTAGAGAGCGGGATCCCCGGTGTGGAGACGGACCACGTTTTTCCCCTCTCTATGGGCTTCTATCATAAGCGACATAATCTTATCAAGGTCCATTTCGGAGCTGTCATAGATCTCCGTTTCCTTGGAGGCATACTGAAGAAGCTCCGGATTAACAAGGCTCCCGGTATATATGATAAGGTCGGCTTTTTTAAGTAGCTCCATCCCCCTCACGGTTATTAGATCCTTTGCTCCGGGTCCCGCCCCCACAAAATCTATCATGGCACCTCTATCCTTTCCTTTATCTTCACGACCCTTCTGTCATAGCTTAAGATCCCGTTCACCTCATCCTCAACGTCTGACACCTGGGTATAGATCGAACCCGAAAGTCCGTACTTTATGGCCGGTTTGATCTCCTCTTCATAAAGCTCCCTTATTCTCTGTTCCAGCTTCCCGAAGCTTTTCAGGGTTCCGTAGCCATAGACCTTGCCCGGATTATATAAGTGTCCCTCCGCCCTGCAGGCGAAACCTCCGCATTCCGAAAGGATTATGGGTCTGTCCGAAGGCTCGAAAATATACTTTTCATTGTATCTATGAAGGCTTAAAACATCGCTTTTCCCCATATCAAACCAGCCGGAAGCGGAATCTATGATCGAATCCGGAAGCATTTTCTTTATCTCTCCGTAGATCTCCTCCGAGTCAAACTGTCCCCAGCCCTCATTGAATACTGTCCAGTACAGGATACAGGGAAAGGATCTTAGCTGCCTCACTGTTTCCACCGCGCGTTTCTTAAAGGTATCCCGTATCTGTCTGTCCTCCCTTGAATGGGTGTCATCCCTTTCAGGAAAGCCTATGTTCGGGAGCAGCGTATCCAGGAAAAAGGAGTAATGCCCGTTATTGACCATATCCTGGAAAACCACCATTCCGAGACGGTCGCAGGCAGCATAATAGAGATCGCTCTCCACCTTTATGTGTTTCCTTAAGGTATTAAAGCCCAGGCTTTTAAGTGTTTTTATATCGGATTCAAAAAGACTGGGATCCGCAGGTGTTGATATCCCGTCACTATAGTAGCCCTGATCCAGGACACCGTTAAAAAAGTATGGACTTCCGTTTAAGAATATCCTCTTTACCCCGTCCACGCTGTCTATACTGATCTTCCTAAGAGCAAAGTAGGAACGTACCCTGTCCCCGCTGTCAAGGGAAAGACTGAAATGATAGAGATAGGGGTCATCCGGTGTCCAGTTTCTTTTCACTCCCGGACTGATAACCGCTCTTCCCCGGACAAGATCAAAGCTTTCCTCACCGGAAGGTCCGTAAACTGTGACGATTCCGTTATGGCGCTGATCCTCCGTGGAAATACAAGCCTTTTCCGTATCGGTCTTTATCACTATGTTTTCAACGTGGATCTCCCTTACGCTCTCTATCCAGACACTCTGCCAAAGGCCCGAAAAGGGCGTGTACCACATACCGCCCCGCTTTATCCTCTGCTTACCGTAAGGCTCCCTGAGATCTCTCAGATCGTCCACCGTAACTATCCTTAACCGGAACCTGTCCGGAGCGTCACTTATATCCACGGTGAAATGCTCATATCCCCCGCTATGTCTTCCATAGCTTTTTCCGTCAATAAAGACCTCCGCATGCTGGTCCGCGGCATCAATATGGAGAAGCAGCTTTTCATCACGAAAGCCCTCAGGTATTACGATCTCTCTTTCATATATTAGCTCTGCCCCCTCGGGGAAATGGGTTTCAATGCCTGAAAGAATCGACTCCGGCGGAAAAGGAACACGGATCCTCTTTTCTTTAACCGGATATGGAGAAGCGTTATGATATACAGAAAAATCCCACCATCCGCAGAGATTTAAGAAGGAGTCCCTTTCCATAAGGGGTCTCGGATGACGGTCCCAGGGAATCCTTACTTCGTCCTTATACAGTTTCTCCCCGGCTTCCGTAAACAGTCTTGTCATGACCATAATTATAACACGCGGTGGAAATTTGTGTTATACTGAGTACAACCGTAAAAAGCGCCGGATGTTTCTTCTGTCATCCTGAGGAAGGATCTTTAAGATTCTTCGCTTCGCTCAGAATGACAAAAGACCGCATATGCTGCCGGAAGATCGAATTAAACGAATCGCAAAAAAATTACAAAATAAGGATAAGGAAAAAAATGTCTGAAGATCAGAAGATTACAAGGCTTATGCTTATTAAGCCTGAAGATGAAAATAATAAATATGTTGTGGAGGAAAGCTCCTTACTGGACTCGATGTCAAGCGGCGACGACCTGCCTGCCGTGGGCTTTACGTCCGGCAGCCCTGCATTCTGCTATATAAAGGTGAATACAAAGATCTTTTCGGCACCCTTAAGCTATCACCTTATGTATGATGATTTCTTCGGCTATCTGGATGCGCTGAAAATAGTGTCTGTGCGCCACAGAGATACCTGGGAGGGAGCATCCGACGATATACTTACCGATGCAGAAAAAAGAAAGCACAGATACGAAAGTGCCTATCCGGGATTAATAGCCTTCTTTGAACAGTCCGTTTCCTATAACGGGGACTGGAATGAGTACCTGCCTCCGTTATGATCTTTTAACTGATCAACAAATCAGGATATTCCCACCACCTAAAAGTGGTGGGTTATCCTGATTGTTTTATATATTGGCGTTTGTATCACTAAATCTGGAAACGATAACTGTACAGGAAGCATCACCGGTAATATTAAGTGTCGTCCTGCCCATATCAAATATTCTGTCAACGCCTGCTACAAGTGCGATCCCGTCTACAGGCAGTCCCACGGACGTTAAAACCATGGCGAGCATAACCATTCCCGCGCCCGGCACACCGGCAGTACCTATTGAAGCAAGTGTTGCGGTCAGAACTATTGTAACCATCTGTTCCAGGGTCAGATCAATTCCGTAGCAGGACGCAATGAAGATTGCACATACTCCCTGGTAAATCGCTGTCCCGTCCATATTTATCGTTGCACCGAGCGGCAAAACAAAGCTCGAGATCTGCCTTGGAACCCCCAGCTTTTCAGTACATTCCATATTAACCGGCAGAGTTCCCACTGAAGATGCACTTGAAAAAGCAAACATCATTGCAGGTAATACACCCTTAAAGAATTTAAGAGGGCTCATCTTTCCCACTACGGCGACAGCTGTCGAGTAGACAATTGCAGCATGAAGGAAGAAGCATAGATAAGCTATGATCAGAACCTTTGCCAAAGAACCTATAACCTCCGGTCCGTTTGCTGCGATAACGGGTGTCAGCAGGCAGAACACACCGACAGGTGACAGCTTCAGAATCATCTCCATACATTTCATAAAGATGTCATTTAAGAGGTTAATGCCATCTACCGCCCCCTCAGCTTTTTCTCCGAGCTGAACGATCGCAAAGCCTATAATAAGCGCCATTACAATAACCTGAAGCATATTTGCATTTACAATGGGTCCAAGAAAATTAGACGGGAAAATATCAACCAGCACATCCATTCCGGCTTTTGATTCCTGGGCTTCATAAGCGAGCTCCGTTGTGGAAATAACCGGAAAGAATGATTTAAACACCGAACTGACAGCCAGACCTATCGTTATGGCAAATGCGGTTGTGACCAGGTAATAAAAAACCGTAATTCCACCTATCTTACCAATCTGCCCGATATCCTTCATTGAAACAATCCCGCTCATTATCGAGAAAAGAACAATCGGACATACAATAAACTTAACGAGATTTAAGAAGATAGTACCAAAGGGCTTAATGTAGGTTACCGTCAGTTCCGCATTGCCTTGGAGTAATAATCCGGCAATAATGGCAAGTACCAGGGCAACAAAAATCTGAAGAGCCAGGGAAGACTGCTTTACCTTGAGAACTGCCCTGTTGACGCCCTTGCTGTGTGAAAGGGATATGCCGTCGCCCATCAGATGATCAACCAGTGAACCGATGACATTATTGACATTCAGATTGTCATCATCATTATCCACAGGTTTATTTTGAAGTAATAGCTCCTGCTTAATATCATCTATATCAAAACCGTTTCCCTTGCCGACAACCTGAAAAGCCAATCCCCCCAATACACCTCTGGCACTGACGGTCAGCTTTTCCTCCGGAGAAGAATTTTTAATGAACTTGACAAGCAATTCTTCCAGAGCAAGAAGACTTCTGACAGACGTTGATTTTTCCACCCGTTTTTTCTGTAATTCATTCCTCGCAAAATCTATAGCCTTAGGTATTTCATTCAGATCACAGTTCATTTCATAAGATTTCATAAAATCAACTCCTTTCTGCCAGGATTGTCATCCTCTGCAGGAATCACACTTATCCCTTCCCTTGAAAGGTATCAGAGCTTTCCACCTGCTATTATATCACCGTCAGCAGGGTATTCCTTTACACCGAAGCTTTCATAGATACACTTCCTCGCTTCATTAAGATCCTTGAAATCTCCGCCCTTTATCATCTGGGCGACTATATTTCCTATAGCTGTGGCTTCCCCGGGACCCGCAACGACCCTGCGTCCTGTTTTCCTTGCGGTGAGGCTGTTCAGGAAGGGATTCATGGATCCGCCTCCCACTATATGAATGGCGCTGAAGTTCCTGCCCACTATATCCTCTATCTCCGTGATCGTACGTCCGTAGGCATCCACAAGACTCTGGTAAACAACGCTTGCAACCTCGTCTATTCCCTCGGGAACCTTCTGTCCGTTCCTTCCGCAGAAAGCCTTTATCTCTTCTGTCATATTCTCCGGTGCCAGGAAGCAGTCATCATCCACATTGACCCGTGAAGGGAAGTCAAGCTTTGAATACGCCATCTTGCTGAGCTCATCCCAGTTATATTTATCACCTGTCTCATGGCGGACCTGCTGGATTATCCAGAGACCCATAATATTCTTTAAGAACCTGTACCTGTACTCATAGCCGCCTTCGTTTGTAAGATTGGCGGCGTGGCTCTCCGGTGTGCAGATCGCTTCGCGGTTTTCTACACCCATAAGAGACCAGGTTCCGGAGCTTATATAGAGATTATCCTTTTCGTCAGTTGTGGGAACGCTCATCACCGCAGATGCGGTATCGTGGCTTGCAGCCTTGATAACGGTGCAGTCAAAGCCAATCTCCTCCTGAAGCTCCTTCTTAAGGGAACCTACAACCGTTCCCGGCATAACCAGTTCCTTAAATAAGGACCTCTTGAAGCCGAGCTTCTCAATAAGCTCATAGTCCCACTGGCAGGTCTTCGGATCCACAAGGTTCGATGTGGTGGCTTCAGTATATTCACTCATTGCAACGCCGGTAAGCAGATACTGGAAGTAATCCGGAAGCATAAGAAGGGTCTCTGCCTTTTCCATTATTTCGGGATCATTTTTCTTTATTGCCATAAGCTGGTAGATCGTATTGAATATGGCATACTGTATTCCGGTCCTCTCATAGAGCTTTTCCTCCGGTATGATCTTATAAACCTCTTCATCCATCCCCTTTGTACGGGAATCCCTGTAGCTCACGGGGTCGCCGAGGACCTGTCCGTCCTTATCAAGGAGCACGAAATCCACTCCCCAGGTGTCTATACCGAGGTAATCGGGCTTTTCTCCGGCTTCAGCGCATTTTTTCAAGCCCTTTTTGATCTCATTAAAAAGATAGTCGGTATCCCAGCAGAGATGGCCGTTTTTCTTCTTAGGTCCGTTATCAAAACGGTGTATCTCCTTTAATACTATCTTTCCGTTTTCCTTTGTGCCTATGATGTGCCTTCCGCTGGAGGCACCGAAATCGATGGCAAGATATTTGTTCATGTTTTCCTCCTCTATTAAAGCTGTTTTCATGACTATGTCATTCTGAGACTTCACTATGTCATTCTGAGACTGCATTATGTCATTCTGAGACTGCACTATGTCATTCTGAGCGAAGCGAAGAATCTTCTACTGCCTGAGGAAAGATCCTTTCTGTTGCTTCGCAACCCCTCGCCGGGGCGGCATCCCACATCTCCGATGTGGGATATGCGTCGCTTACGCTCAGGATGACATTGCTTATATTGCCTTTTTCGTATCTATTCAGAACCCTTCGGATTCTGAATAGTTACCCTTTTTCTTAAATCCCGTCCTCCGGATAAATACATCTTATCCCGCTCCTCCTGAAAAGATCGAGCCATTTTTCATCAGGCTTTTCGTCGGTTACGATAATGTCCGCTCTCTCCATATCGCATATCTTTGAGAATGCAATGGTGTCAAATTTCGAATGATCCACCGCCAGGATATGCTCCCTGGAATTATCGAGCATGGCGCGTTTTGCCTCACAGAAAAGCTCGTTCCCGTCGGTTATCCCCTTTACCATATCAAAGCCCTTGCAGCTCATAATTGCCTTATCCGCATTAAAGGCCCCGATGCCCTCGATCGCTCTTGGTCCCGTCAGGGCGAGATACCCTTCCTTCATTGTACCCCCGGAGCAGATCACATTCCAGCTCTCCACGTCCGAAAGCTCTATCATAACCTCCAGGGAATTTGTGATAACCGTAAGCCTGTGCTTATTTTTCAATGCCCTCGCGATAAAAACAGAGGTGGTGGAGGGATCCAGAGTAATGTGATCCCCGTCCTCTACAAGGCCGGAAATAAGCTCCGCTATCTTCTGCTTCCCGGGAATATTTCTTTTTTTCCGGATATTAAAAGGCAGGTCGATGGATGAGTCCTCATTTATCACAGCTCCGCCATAGCTTTTCTTGGCGAGACCCTCCTTATCGAGCCTGTCAAGATCCCTCCTTATGGTCTCCTCAGAGACCTTAAAGGATCTGGCAAGGTCGGATACAACAACCTGTCTTTTTACCTGCAGTTCTTCAAGTATTCTGTTACGCCGCTCAAGAGCAAGCATATAATTCTCCTTATTGCAGCATACTGCGAAGCAGTGTGCTGCACGTGACGCGCCACCGCGGAGCGGTTTAATTGCGCGGCACTCCAAATATTGCAGCATACTGCGAAGCAGTGTGCTGCACGTGACGCGCCACCGCGAAGCGGTTTAATTGCGCGGCACTCCAAATACTACAGTACCAATGCCGTTAAGTTAAGCATTTTGTCATCCTGAGCGCCAGCGACGCATATCCCACATCGGAGATGTGGGATGCCGCCCCGGCGAGGTTTATCCCACATCGCAGATGTGGGATGCCACCCCGGCGAGGGGCGCTGCGTGCCAGTGGCACGCGTTTAGCGCGGACCGAGTCGGGAGACGAGACGCGAAGCAACAGAAAGGATCTTTCCGACCGGTTATAGAAGATTCTTCGCTTCGCTCAGAATGACACTGTGTGTAGTAATAGAATTTCACTAACTTAACGCCATTGCTACAGTACCGTCCTGCATATCTGCTCATCGGGATTCGGGATCACCGATGAATCCAGGAACATTCCCCTGTCAGCTATTCTCTGTCTTGCTGTCTCGATGGCAGAGGTTACCGCTGCAACCTCGCCTGTCAGGAACATATACGACTTTCCGCACATTCCTTTGGCTATACGAAGCTCGATAAGATCTACGATAGCGGTCTTCGCGGCAGTATCCGCGGCAACCAGCATCGAAGCCACGTCATAGGTCTCGAGGATCCCGAGGGCATTGACCTTTCCCACGGTCGTAACACCGTATATCGCCGGAAAAATGCTCTCATGGGGATTACCGAGCACCATGCTGTCTATAAGCTCATCGGGGTATTTTTTTATCGCAGCGTCCACAGAGGACCTTACCGCACTGAGCTCTCCCGCAATAAGTGCGATATATTTTCCGGGACATACGGTCTCTGCTTCCAGAAGCTCCACCTGAGATGTTTTTACCATTTCATCCGCTGCGGTAACACCCTTGGAAACCGTTCTGAATTCTATCAATCCTATGGCTCTGCTCATCTTGCCCCGTATCCTCCGTTAATAACCGCAAATCTGTCGGTCACAGTCTCTACCCTTCCGTCGATCGGAGCATGTACGGAGATACTTAAGGCATCCCCCTTATATCGTCCGATGACATCTCCTTTTTTTACCTGATCCCCGGCCTTGATAACAGGCTCCGCGGGTGCTCCTATATGCTGTGAAAAAAGTACCTGTACCTTATAAACATCCTTAACCGTATCATCAAGGGGTGCATCGCTTTCATATGACGATACCCCGAGCCTTGCCGCAAGTCTTTCTTCGGGAGCCTTTCTTAGATCCCTGCCTTCTGAAACGGGTGAGATCACCGGATCTGAAGGAGCCTTGACTCCCTTTTCCCTTAAACCGCTCTTATATACTGCGATTAAGCTTCTCGGGCTCAGGCCCTGCGGGCAGGAATAAAGCTCGCATAAGCCGCAGGAAGAACAGAAAAATGTATCAAGAAATGGATTCATATCCGAAAAGTCCCTATTGGCTGCAGCCCTCATAAAGAGATGCGGCTTAATGGGATGCCCCAGAGAATGTCTCGGGCAGAGATCCGTGCACATCTGGCACTGGCAGCACACTGAGGCCGCTCTTTTAAGTCCTATGGAGGGATTCTGCTTTTTCTTAAGGACCAGCTTATGATCCTCCGGAAGGACGATCACCGCATTGGTGGTCTTCGTTACCGGACTCTCGCCGTCCATTATGCGTCCCATCATAGGACCGCCTACGAAGAAGACCGGATCCTTGATCTTTATCCCTCCGGCAAAGGACACCGCCTCACTTATAGAGGTCCCTATCGGAAGACGGACCGTTACCGGGTTTTCCACCTCTCCGACAATGCTTACGAGCTTTTCGGTGACTGCCGTGCCGCTACGGAGTGCCCGGCTGATATTGTACATGGTCTCAACATTAAATACCGCCACTCCCTGCTCTATTGGTAAGCCTCCGGGACGGACAACCTTTCCGGTCGCTTCATAGATAAGCACCACCTCATCTCCCATGGGGTAAACCGATGAAAGGAGATGGAGGCTTATATTCGGGAATTTCATAAGGTGCCTCTTTAATTCCTGCACCGTATCCTCATATTCAGCCTTGATCCCGATTATGGCATTATCCGCTTCAACGGTGGTCCGCACGGTTTCAAGGGCTTCCAGTATCTCCTCCGCGTGAACCTTCAGACATTGCCTGTGAAGTGTTAACAGCGGTTCACATTCCGCGGAATTAAGGATAATAGTCTCAGCACGCTTATCAAGCTTTGCATATGTGGGGAAGCCTGCGCCTCCCGCGCCTGCAACACCCTTTTCCCTTAAAAGGTTTTTAAGCTCATTTAAATCCATTATTTCTCTCAGGCTCTCCTTCATCCAGGATACCGACTATCGCCGCATCCACCGGGGATGATTCGTTGTCGGTTCCGATACGGGCAGCGGATCCCAGGGACACCAGAACGTACTCGCCGACGCCTGCCCCGATATTATCTATGGCTACAAGCTGTCCCATATTTTTCCCCATGCTTTCCACGGGTTCTATGATCATAAACTTATTGCCGATAAGCTTTTCGCTTTTCCTTGTGGAGATCACATTACCCAGAACTTTTCCTACGATCATGTCCCGCTCCTTTTTATGATCCTTGCCGTATCGCCGTGCTTTATGCCGGATGCATTTGCTTCATCGGTATCTATATGCATTTCCAATGTAAAGCTCGGATCCACACGGATCAGCACATTTTCAAAGGTCGTGCCCCTTTCGTTTTCCACACGGACGGAAACCGTATCCTTATCCTTTAATCCCGCAGCACGCGCATCCTCAGGTGACATATGGATATGCCTCGCAGCTATGATGCAGCCTTCCTTAAGATACAGGGCACCTTTAGGACCCACCAGAGCCACCGGAGCACTTCCCTTTATATCTCCGGAATTCCGTAAGGGTGCGCTGACACCGAGCTTCATGGCGTCGGTCTTTGATACCTCCACCTGGTTAAAGCTCCTGCAGGGTCCAAGAACCCTTACATTTTCGATCGCTCTGAGCTTCAGTCCGACTATTGTGCACTGCTCCTCAGCCGCAAACTGTCCGCCCATAAGCTCCTTCTTTTTGGTAAGGGTATGTCCTTTTCCGAAGAGGATCTCAACGGCTTCCTCTGTCAGATGTATATGTCTCGCCGACACTCCCACAGGCACCATAAAGCCTGTGCCGCTGTCGGACGTTTCTCTCTCATTTATGGTGTTCAGTATTATTCTTGTGATTACTTCGATGTCTTTGGTATTCATATTTTTTTATTATACCCGGGTGCCATTTTCTGCCGGCACCCGGGTTCAAGAGTATTCTTAAGAGTTACCTTACTTGAGCTTCGGCAGTATAAGCTCAACATCATTGTGAGGACGGGGAATAACGTGCTGTGCTACCAGTTCTCCGAGCCTTGATGCGTTTGTTGCACCTGCCTCAACAGATGACTTTACCGCTCCAACGTCTCCGCGGACCATAACGGTTACAAGACCTGATCCGATCTTCTCTGTTCCAACCAGATTTACGTTTGCAGCCTTGCACATAGCATCTGCTGCCTCGATAGCCGCAACCAGACCTCTGGTTTCAACCATTCCCAATGCTTCCTGTGACATAGTGTTCTCCTTTCTTTTTATACTTCCTGTAAGTACCTGTCATCGGAATTCACGTTTCCGGGCTTCTTCCACCTGGAAGCGCTCAAGTTTACAAGCTTCACTATCTCTTCATGAGGGCTGGCAATGACACCGTAGCTCGCCACATCCCTTATGGGAGCCTTCCTGGCCGCCTGGACAGCAGCTTTGCAGTCAGCCACATCCCCTTCAACTATGAGGGTCACAAGCCTTCCGCCTATCTTTCTTTCCCAGGTGCTGAGTGTCACGTTCGCCGCCTTGCACATTCTGTCCAGCGCTTCCATAGCGGCGACCACTCCCGTGATTTCAATTAATCCGTATGCCTTCCTCATTTTAAGATCCCTTCAAAAACTATTCTGCTGCCTCTTCAGATCTTCGGCAGGATCATTTCCACATCATTATGAGGACGCGGAATCACATGCTGTGCTACCAGCTCTCCGAGCCTGGATGCGTTTGCTGCCCCGGCTTCCACAGAAGCCTTGACTGCTCCTACATCGCCTCTCACCATAACGGTTACGAGACCGGAACCTATCTTTTCAGTTCCCACAAGCTTTACCTCGGCAGCTTTTGTCATTGCATCTGCTGCCTCGATGGCCGCAGTGAGACCTCTGGTCTCAACCATTCCCAATGCTTCCTGTGACATAACTCTTAACCTCCTTAGTTTTTATCAAAACAATTGATCTTTAACATTTTTTCCGTATCGGACGTGGGTCTCGGGATAATATGCTTCTGGAATATCCCGGTCATTGACTCCGCAACGCTTGTTGCAGCAGCCATAGCAGCCTCGACGTCTGAAACGGTTCCTCTGAACTTTACCGTGACAAGAAGAGGTACCGGGAGCTGTTCGGCATTGGCCGGCTTATTCTTGTCAAATGGCTCCAGCCAGACTCTGCCCGCCTTACACCCGGCGTCGGCAGCCATAAATGCAGTTACGACCCCGTATACCTCAAGGATGCCTACTGCTTCTTCCTGCATATCCTAAAACTCCTCCCGTACAAATCCATTCAGATCCCGACCTGACCTCTTTTTATTGCAGCATACTGCGAAGCAGTGTGTTGCACGTGACGCGCCACCGCGAAGCGGTTTAATTGCGCGGCACTCCTCTTATTGCAGCATACTGCGAAGCAGTGTGCTGCACGTGACGCGCCACCGCGAAGCGGTTTAATTGCGCGGCACTCCTCTCTGTCATCCTGAGCGTCAGCTTTTCTGTCATCCTGAGCGTCAGCGAAGGATCTTTTTAATTACTTAATACCGCGATCTTTAAGCCCTTCTGGGCGATATTCGTTTCAAAGGCCTCATTGATATCCTTTAATGCAAACTTATGTGTGATAAGCCTGTCCATGGGAACCCCGTCCCTCTTTGCAGCCTTCAGGAATTCAAAGGTGGTTGCGTAATCCCTTAAGGTGTATACCCAGGATCCCACCGTTGTGATCTCCTTTGAGCAGATATCAAAGTGCGGGTTTATGGTGGCGTCACCGCCGTTAATAAAGAAACCAAGCTCACATAAACCGCCGCCGTTCCTTATAAACTTATAAATATTGCTGTGTCCCGCAGGAGAGCCTGTGCACTGGAAGGCAAAATCTGCGAGATATCCGCCAAGCTCACTCTTCACGGCAGCTGCGAGGTTTTCGATCCCCTTATGGTTCAGAAAATTGACATGTCCCGTGGCTCCCATTTCGTGTGAGAAATTCAGTCTCTCGTCATTTCCGTCCACGGTCACGATATTGGTGATACCCATGGTACGGAGAACTGCTACACAGATAAGTCCTATGGGACCGCAGCCCTGTACAACGACTCTGGAATTGAATCTTAGTATCCCTGTGCTCTTCGCCCTCTCAACCGCGTGGATAAGTACCGCGCAGGGCTCTATAAGGATCCTTGAATCCAGATCCATATCCGACACATTAAATACAGTGGATCCGCCACGGATCAGTATATAGTCGGAAAACCATCCTGTAAGGTGTCTGTCGTCATCCGGAATAAGTCCGTAAACATCCGCTTCACCGATATTCTGCTTATTTAAGTCAAACATGGTTATATCCGGATCGTCGTGAAAGATCATACAGGTCACAACCTTGTCCCCGAGCTTTAGGGGCTTTCCCGCCGAATCCTTCTTTACGTTCTTTCCGATCTTTACTACCGTGCCCGTACCCTCGTGTCCGAGATTAATGGGTATGTACTTGAAGGGATCGAACTTGTATTCAGCTCCGTCCGTACCGCAGATTCCGGTGCCTTCAACCTTCACAAGGATCTCGTCGTCACCAACCTCGGGCATCGGAAATTCCTTTATCTCAAAGTGCTTTAAGTCTGTTAAGAAAGCACAGTGCGCGGTGGAAGGTATATCATACGCCGTTCTTCCGGTATCTGCAGCCGCCGCAGGGCTTCCCTTTCCGTCCATGCTGTTCAGTACTTCACGGACTATCGCTTCTATATCATTTGAATTTACTGTCATATCAACCTGCCTTATCTGATGCAGAGACTGTCTATCATTACGCATCTTCTTCTCTTTGCGAATGTGGATGCGCTGGTCAGTCCCTCACCTGTTCTGCTTGCTATGGTAAAGGTATTGAAGCCCTCTCCCCCGAAGCCAAGGGATGTGTAGCTCGGACCGTTCTTTACAACTATTGCCGTATCAATGGCTCTGGCATAAGTGGTTATCCTGTCCACGTTCTTTGAATGGATATGGGCCGAATGCCTGTTTCCGTGCTCAAGCCATACCGACTGCTCGACTGCGTCATCAAAATCTTTTGCCCTCACTACTCCGAGGATCGGCATCATAAGCTCCGTACTTATTAAGGGGTTTTCCTTTTTCCCGAAGAAGGTTATGCAGCGGATATTATCGGGTACGTTCACTCCGATATACTGGAGCAGTACCTTTGCGCTCTTTCCTACACAGTCTCTCTTGGGGGCTCCCTTTTCGTCGATGACTCTCTTTATGAGTGCCTGCTGCTCGGATTCGTTTGCAAGGTAGCAGCCCTGCTCATTTACCATATAATGCATAAGCTCGTCGGCAACCGATTCCACGCACACAACCTCTTTTTCCGCTATGCAGGGAAGGTTATTGTCAAAGGTGCAGCCGTTTACTATGCATTCCGCGGCGTGAGCTATATCCGCAGTCTCGTCCACCAGTGCCGGCGGATTTCCGGCTCCCGCTCCTATTCCTCTTTTTCCTGAGGAAAGAACCGCGGTAACCACTCCGGGTCCTCCTGTTGCAACCAGTAGTGAGATATCCGGGTGCTTCATCATGATCTCGCTGGTTTCAAGGGTGGGCTTTTCGCAGGCGCAGGCAATATTGTCCGGGCCGCCTCCCTCAATCGATGCCTCATTGCAGAGGTTCATAGCGAAAAGAGATGTCTTCACCGCCTTGGGATGAGGGTTAAATACCACCGTATTTCCCGCTGCCAGCATCCCTATCACATTGCAGAGCACCGTTTCCGAGGGATTTGTACAGGGGGTAATGGAGCCTATCACCCCGAAGGGACCGAGCTCCGTAAGGGTAAGTCCCCTGTCACCGCTCCAGGCGGTTGTGTAGATATCCTCCGTTCCCGGGCACTTGTCGGCAACCAGGTGGTGCTTTAGTATCTTGTCTCCCACATTGCCCATTCCTGTTTCTTCAACTCCCATACGGGCAAGTGTCTCAGCGTTTTCCCTTATCTTTCTTCTGATAATGGAAATGATCTTTTCTCTCCGGTCCATGGGGAGGATGCGCACCTCTTTTTCCGCTTCCTTTGCGGCCGCTATGCACTGATTCATATCCTTAAACACCCCGTGCATTCCGCTGACGCCGCCGGAACACTGCATCTTCTGCACTACCTCGCGCACAATGCTCTGGACCAGTCTTTCATCTACTGCCATCATGCTTCCTTTCTACAGCTTTTCCTCTTAAAGTATGAATTTTTTATTTGTTAAGCTGTTCCATAACTTTTCTGGTTATCTCTGCGATAAGAGCGGGATCCGTATTTGCTTCGCTGCTTCCTCCCGTGGAAACACTGCCGCAGCCGTTTCCGCAGTTATGGCAGTTGCTGCCTCCCTTGTTCTGGCAGAGATTTGCGGGATGCTTTCCGGGAAGTCCCATCTTTCTCCTGATCTCATAGAGCTTTTCCACAGTCTTCTGGTCGAATTCCTTGGGACCGCCGAGCATTCTTGACTTGTAGAGGAGCTCTGCATAGAATTCCAGCGACTCCATCTTGTAATATGCCTGGGTGAGATCCACCGAATAAGAAAGAGCTCCGTGGCTCTCAAGAAGAACCGCGTCAAAGTAGGGAAGATATTCCTCAACCGCATCGGGTATCTCGTTTGTGGAAGGTGTACCGTACTTTGCAATGGGAACGCATCCGAGAGAGATAACGGCCTCCGGCATAATGGGCTGGGTAAGAGGGATTCCTGCGATCGCAAAGCTTGTTGCAAAGGTGGGATGAGCGTGTACCACGGCTCCCACATCAGGTCTCTTCTCATAAACCCTCATATGCATCTTTATTTCCGATGAAGGACGGTAAGGAGCGGTTGCCTGAATAACCTCTCCCTTCTCATTTACCTTACAGATCATTTCCGGAGTCATAAAGCCCTTGGAAACGCCCGTAGGTGTGCAGAGAAATTCATGGTCGTTTAACTTAACGGAAATATTACCGTCGTTTGCTGCGACCATCCCCCTGTTGTAGATCCTCTTTCCTATGTCCAGGATCTGTTTCTTGATCTCGTACTCGTTCTGCATAATTTCTAACCTCCTTAAGATCCAAGTATGCAAAATCATTATGCCGTCTGCTGCCTGTTTATCTGTCTTTTATGGCCATGTTTGTTGATATTTGTTGCTTTATGACCGATTATAGACAGCAAAACCACATTTGTCAACATTATTTATGTTGTTTTTAAAAAATCATCCACCTATGATACATTCAATGCCACATTTCTCAACAACATTTTTTAATTCTGTCATTTTTTGTTGATTTGGAGGAAGAACATCACCCATGGCGTATTCACGCCCGAGACCCACGTATTTGTCATATCCCAGCCTGTGATAGGGAAGTATGTGCATAAGCCTCACTCCCGGAAGTGATGACGCAAAACGTGCTATAGCCTCTATTTCCCGTGGTTCATCATTAAAACCCGGGATAACCGGAGTCCTTATGATAAGCTCTGTACGGCCGTCCGCCGCGACCTTCTTCGCGTTTTCCAGAGCCAGGCCGTTTTCACTCCCCGTAAATTCCTTATGCTTCCTCCCGTCCATATGCTTTATATCCATAAGATACTGATCCAGAAAGGGGAGGACCATCTCGATCCTGCCGTAATCAACATTTGCCATGCTTTCAAGAGCCGTGGAATAACCCCGGTCCTTTGCTGCCCGGAAAAGATCCCTTGCAAACTCAGGCTGCAGAAGGCTTTCCCCTCCGGAAAGGGTTAATCCCCCTCCGCTCCGGTAGTAGTATCTTCTGTCCTTATCAACGGTCTCCATTACCTCCCGTACTGTCACATCCTTTCCGACAGTCTTTATCTTCCCGTCGGGAGTTTTCATCTCCTCCGTCTCATAGGACTGGGACTCCGGGTTGCAGCACCAGCGGCAGCGGAATATGCAGCCCTTAAGGAACACTATGGTTCTTATGCCGCGCCCGTCATGTACGGAATATCTCTGTATATCAAATATCCTTCCCTTTGTATCAAGATAATCCATCATTTCCATATAACTTATCTCTCAGTCTCTGTTCCAATCGCGACTTCTCTCAAAAAAACACTGACTTAACAGCATTGCATCCGTTCTATCGGTATCTGACGAACTTACTCCAGCAAGGCTGTCTGCTCTGTACGCCTGATGATATCGTCCTGCAGATTCTTCGACAGCGTGGTAAACAGGGCGGAATACCCTGCAACCCTCACAACCAGAGCCCTGTATTTATCCGGGTTTTTCTGTGCATCAAGAAGAGTTTCACGGTCGATAACGTTAAACTGCATATGCATGCCCTTATTGTCAAAATAGGTCCTTATGAGATTTCCGAAATCCGAAAGCCCCTTCTCCCCCTGAAGGGCAGAGGGATGGAATTTCTGGTTCAGAAGCGTTCCGTTGGATGCTATGCCGTGGTCTATACGGGCAACGGAATTGGCTGTGGCTGTAGGGCCGTTGGTATCCCTTCCGGCCATCGGTCCTATTCCGTCCGCAACAGGAGTATGAGCAAGTCTTCCGTCCGGCGTGGCTCCGGTCTGTTCACCTAAGGGAACATTTGCAGACACAGGATAGATACCCGCCTGGTACACGCCTCCTCTGGGATTCTTATATCTGTTTAAGGGCTTCGTGTAGAGATATGCGGTTTCTCTCGCAAAGAAGTCCACTTCTTCTATGTCATTTCCGTACTTCGGCAGTGCATCTATCTCCTTCAGAAGATCGTCAAATCTCTTTCTGTCCTCATCGCTTACGGAGTTCTGCACATTGGCGATTATCAGGGCAATGTCATTTTCATCAAGCTCTCTTCCCTCTTCCGTAAGCTTTCTCGCTACGGCAGAGGCGATATTCGCAGCAGACACACTGTCCAGACCCTTTCCGAAATTCAGCATCATTGCGCGTCTGTACTCCTCAAGGGTGATGTAATGCCTGTTGTACACAAGCTCCCTCACGGCATAGAGGGAATCGGCCGCATTCGCTATGCCGAAGCACTGCGGACCTGTGAAATTGTAGACTGCACCGCCCTGCTCAGTGGTAAGGCCTCTTTTAATGCAGTCATCCACCATACAGGAAAGCCAGGGAAGGGGAACTCTCTCCGCGTGTGCCCTGTCTATGGAATTATCGGAATTGACAAGAAGCTCGATCTGATACTCCATCTGCTTCTTGTAGGCATTCCAGAAATCTTCAAAGGTCTTGAGTTCAGACAGCTCTCCGGTCTGAATGCTTACCCTTTCCCCGTTCTCATATCCGTTTGAAAAAACAAATTCCAGAGGTCTGCACATATTAAAGAAGGCAGCATCATGCCAGCCCATGGTCTTCCCGCCCTTCTGCGGCTCCACGCAGCCTATGACATCATAGTCTCTTGCATCCTCTTCACTTATACCTCTTGCCATCATCGACGGGATTATGACCTCGTCATTATAGTATGCAGGCATGCCCATCCCTGTACGGGTGAGGGCTGCAGCCTCCCTCATAACCTTCGCGGGGGTAAGGTTCCATACCCTTAAAGACAATGAAGGCGCGGGCAGATGCACATCATCCTCCGCCCATATGCACATTAAGGTCAGGTCGTTCGTGGCGTCCTTTCCGTCAACTCCCATTCCTCCGACAGTCAGGTTCTGGAACAGGGAGTAGCCCGCAAAGCCCTTTGCCGATGCCTCGTCCCGGCACTTATTAAGGTCATTGAACTTAACCCATACACAGTCAAGATATTCCTGTGCCTGATCCCTGGTTATCCTTCCGCTCTCGATATCCTTTTTGTAATAGGGATACATATACTGGTCGAATCTTCCCGGGGAGATGGAATGTCCGGATGATTCCAGCTGGATAAGCTGCTGCAAAAACCAGAAGGTCTGGCAGGCCTCATAAAAGCTTCCGGCGCCCTTACGGGGAACATTCCTGCAGTTGGCTGCGATAAGGCGGAGTTCCTCTTTTCTCTTCGGATCCCTTTCGCCTTCTGCCATTTTATCCGCAAGGGCCGCATATCTCTCCGCATAACGTATAACGGCACGGCAGCTTATTATCATAGCTTCAAGGAGATAGTGCTTTTCACAGTAATTCCCGTCGGTTATCCTGCAATTCGAAAGCTCCTCTTCTATCTCCCTTATCTTTCCTTCAAATCCCTTTTCAATTATCTCCCAGTACTTAACGGTAATATGACCGACACCGTTATAGTAGTAGTTTCCCGTTGTGAAGACATTGTGCCGTATAGCCGTCTTTGTTTCATCCGTCATAAAGTATTCCGCAAGCTCGCTTGAGGTCTTTCCCTTCCAGTAGGGATGGACCTTCCTCAAAGCTTCCTTCGTCTCATCGGAAATATAAAAGGGATCCGCCTCTCTCTTGTCCAGAGTCTCAAACTCCGGCTCAAGCCAGGCATAGGAAAACTCCGGATAGGTCTGGCATCCCCTCGGTGCAAGGGTTGTGGAGCCCACGATAAGCTCATTATCCCTTATCACGATCGGGATATTATCCAGTATGTGCTCAAAGGCATGGGCTCTTCTCATTACCATTGGCTCGTTTTCCGTTTCCTTATAGCTCTCCGTTATAAGGATCGCCCTCGCCGCCTCCACTTCAGGCATTTTCGCGTACAGATCCTTAATAAGCCCGTCTATCCGCGGAGATTTTTTTGTACGTACGGTATTGAATCTTTCCATAATCCTGTCCGTCCTTTATGTGCTAAGAATCTGTTCATACTGTAAAGTTATTTATGAACAGCTCCTTAGATAAGCTGGTATATCCATTAACGAGTTTGACTTATTTTGGATTATAGTTTGGGTTTTGTGGGTTGTCAAGATATTTCTGTGAATTTGTGTGGTTTTTCTGGATGTGTACGGATTCAATGGATCACCGGGCGGTATGTGCATGTCAGATTACGCTCACTACCTTTGTTTTGTACCGAAATATCTGGACGGCGCTCCCGCGAAAAATAAGCGTTTTCGCGTCGCGCCGCCACATTTCGGCACAAAACTGCAGTCGTTCGCTATCAATCTGACATGCACATACCGCCCGGTGATCCACTCATGTCCGGCGGTCAACTCTGCTGACATCTTCATCTCGCCTCTCCTGCGATATAAAAAAACTCCCCCCGGGACCGGAAGTGACAAGCGGTACCCAAAGAGGAGAATTTTCAGATCAGGAAATAACTTTAAGCTGCTACTTGGAAAACATCAAAGCAGAAATGTCGGTAATGGGGTATTTAGTCCGTAGTGGGCGTTGATGCCCTCGTCCTGGGAAACCGTTGCAAACACCTGCTCATCCGTTCCGGTGATCACAGACTTTGTCACGGTTTTCTTTACCGCTGTTTCCTTAGCCTTTTCATTTCCTTCCGTAGCGCTGCTCTCGATCGCTCTTTTAACGCTGCTCTTTCCTACTGCCATATTTCTTTCTCCTTTCCTTATCAGTATAATTTATGATTTGGCTTTCATACGTCACCTGTGCTTCCGCAAGCGGCTGTTCTGAATATGTACGAATAATGAATAGATTATTGATTTTCATCAGAAAATCAATAATCGTACCTGACCAGCCGAGCGGCTTGCCGGTCGGCGTGTCCGGCGAAGCCGGATTCCTGCGGATAATTACCGATTTCGTCCGCAGGAAGTCATACTTTATTCCAAAAGCTTCAGGATATCATCCGTAAGCTCCTCGTATTCCATTGCGCTCCTTGCGCTTTTTCTGTAGGCTGTAACCGGTCTGGAATTATCCTGCGCCCATTCAATGGTACTGTCAACCCTTATTACAGTGTCAAAAATATGGATATCCTTCATATCCTTAAGGAACTCCTGCGTGTCCCTGAAATAATTCTTCCTCACATTTACCTTTGTAAGTACTATGCCGAGAATCTCCGGGTGCTTTTCCTTTCCCCGGACCTTCCCGATATATGAGACCATATTGGCAAGTCCGAAAAGCCCCCAGGGCGAAGCCTCCACGGGGATCACCACATGATCCGTGACCTTCAGTATGTTCCTGACCCAGAGTCCCAGAGTAGGCGGCACATCGAGGAGAATATAGTCATAGCTTTTCTTTGCGTCAAGCTTACTTAAGCACTCCTTAAATAAATCCTCTCTTCCGCCCATTTCATAGAGGACTTCCTCGATCTCGCTTAAACGGATGGATGCAGGCACCATATCGAGTCCCTCATTGAAGGTTGGTACCGCCAGTTCCTCTATGCTTTTCTTCCCGGAGATCAGGTTAAAGACATTGTTCTCCCCGGAATCATACTCCATAACTCTCTGTTCATCAAGAAAAGAAAGAGACAGATTCATCTGCATATCACAGTCGATTAAAAGAACCCTTTTCCCTCTTTCCGCCAGACAGTAACCTACATTAGAGCAGGTGGTAGTCTTTCCCGAACCGCCCTTGTTATTTGCAAAACTAATTATACGGGTCTTCATGCTTATCATTGTATAATAAAGCCGCCTCATTCGCAAATGGAAGTCGAGGTGGGGACGGTTCTCTTTGACTCCCCTCTTGACTCCCCGTTGACTTGATGCCCTGACGTGATACAATAAAAATAAGCTGCTCATCAATCCGGTGAAGCGTATAGAGAACGAAAACAGGAAAGATAAACAGAGTATGGACGAAAGAAAAAAACTGATTAAAAAAGCGGGACTTCAGATGAGTGTATATATGGGGATCACCATGAGCTTCTTTCTGTCCCTTGTAGAAAATATCCTTTCAGGGCACTTTGACCTCGTACTCTTTCTTGTAACCTTTGCCCTGAGCACTACCTTAAGCCTAATAATAGGTGTCGCGGTTCCAATGGGTCTTATCAATTCGGCGGTCACAGAAAAGCTTGGCAGCGGAACCATCGTGTCCAGGTGCGTATCCGCTCTTATTTCGGATCTTATCTATACGCCGGTTCTTACCCTTGCCATGGTGTCGGTCGTAAGGATAATGCTTCCCCGGGAGGCTGTTGAAAATCTGCCTCCTCTTCCGAAGATGTTCATCGGCTCTCTTATTCCCGCTATGATAGTCGGTTTTATACTTATTCTGATCATTATGCCCCTCTTCCAGAAATCCGTTACTGCAAAGCTGGATCTTGATCATCCTCCCGTGCCGCGGGAGAAGGCAGAGTGATCTTTACCCTTTCTATACGGTTCTTTCCGGTGCTTATGACTTCAAAGACCGTACCGTCATCCATTCCGCATCTTTCCCCGGCTCCCGGAAGGTGATCGAGCTTCTCTATCACCAGTCCACCGAGTGAATCATAGTCCTCTGAATCAAAATCCGTACCCAGGGCATCATTCAGGTCATCAAGCTTTACTCCCGCATCGACGTCAAATACCCGTTTATCCTTGTCAATACAGCGTATGAGATCTATTTCATCCGCATCATACTCGTCCCTTATCTCACCAACTATCTCCTCCAGGAGATCCTCCATGGTGATGATACCCTCAGCGGCACCGTACTCATTCAGTACTATGGCCATGGTAACGGAGTTCTTTTTCATATCGGTCAGGAGCTCGCTGGTCCTCTTCATTTCATAGGTGTACCAGGCATCCCTCATATAATCCCGGACACGGAAATTTTCCGCTTTTGCAAAAAACACATCCTTCATATTGAGGATACCCACGATATTATCCGTATCCTCGGCATAGACAGGGAGTCTGGAATAAAACTCCTCTGCGAATTTTTTCGTTACATCCTCATAGGATGCGCTGATATTTACAAGACTTACATCGATACGGGGGATCATGATATCCCTTGCCCTGCTATCTCCGAAATCCACCACGTTGTTTATTATCTTCTTTTCGGATCCCTCAATGACACCGTCCTCATGACTCACATCCACAAAGGTACGGAGCTCGCTTTCCGTAAGGGGGTTGTCGGCATTCCCGAGATCGATCCCGAAAGACTTCAGAATAAGGGAAGAAATAGAATTAATGATAAAGATGATGGGTGTGAAGATCCACATCAGCCAGTAAATGATACCGGAGACAAAGAGTGCCACAGGCTCCGAATATTTCGCAGCCACACTCTTAGGCGTGATCTCCCCGAAGATCAGAAGGATAAAGGTCAGAATGGCGGTCATAACAGCCACGCTTAAATCTATCCTTATGGCGATCACCGTGGCAAGGGCAGATGCCGCCATATTTACAATGTTATTGCCGATAAGAACCGCGGAAAGCATCTTTACCGAGTCATCATGTATCTTCAGGAGACGAACGGCTCTCTTATCCTTATCGGCTATGGATCGCAGTTTTATCCTGTTTACTGATGTGAGCGCAGTCTCTGACCCGGAAAAAAAGGCGGACAAAAGAACCAGCAGGATAAGGCAGGCCCAGCTCAAATACTCCTTCAATTGATCCTCCCCGCACCGTCTTCCGCGTCTGCAGTGAAGATCTCACAGTCGATGCCTGTCCTTTCTTTGTAGGCTGCTGTCATGTAGGCCGCGAAGCTCTTTAACCTGTCCTCTCTCACTATGGACACCGTGCAGCCTCCGAATCCGCCTCCGGTCATTCTGGAGCCTATGCAGCCCTCTGTCTTCCAGGCCTCCTCCGCCAGTATGTCAAGCTCCTTACAGGAAACCTCGTAGTCATCGCGAAGGGACACGTGGGAGTCATGCATAAGCTTTCCGAAGGATTCAAGGTCCCCGGACTTCAAAGCAGCAACCGCATCTATGGTCCGGATATTCTCATATACGGCATGGCGCGCACGCTTCAGGCATACCGGATCCTTTATCGCCGCCTTAAACTCCTCAAATTCCTCTGCGCTGAGATCCCCGAGAGTTTCCACAGCCTTAACCGCCTGTATGTCCCTTAAAGCCCTCTCGCTCTCACTCCGCCTGTCATTATAGGCACTTCCTGCGAGAGAATGCTTTACCCTGCTGTTTATGATCACTATCTTCTCATTTTTCAGATTGAGTGGAACATAATCATACTTCAGGGTGGCGGTATCCAGGAATATGGCATGATCCTTCTTTCCCATAGCTGATGCAAACTGATCCATGATCCCGCAGTTCATACCGTTATATCTGTTTTCCGAATACTGACCCATAAGGGCGCAGTCAACAAGTGAAATGTCCGGCAAAAAGAGATCCCTTACTATGACGGCGCAAAGCTCCTCTATTGAGGCAGAGGCCGAGAGCCCGCTGCCTGCGGGAAGATCCGCCTTCATTACCATATCAAAGCCTGATGGGATCTCATGTCCGTTCTCCCCGAAGGCCCAGATGACTCCCAGCTGATAGTCGTACCAGAGACCATTATCGCCGGGTTTGAGACCCTTTATGGAGGTCTCGATAACGCCGTCATCCGGATAGGTCATATTAAACCACCGTACCCTGTCATCCTCTCTTTTTCTCGCGGCAGCGTAATTCCCCATGGAAATGGCGCAGGGAAAGACGTGCCCCCCGTTATAATCCGTGTGTTCCCCAATGAGGTTTACTCTTCCGGGGGCGAAATACACCCGTATATCCCCGTCACGTCCGAATCTCCTTACAAATTCGTCCTTAACTTCGTCAACTATGCCCATATTTCACTTCTTTCTCCTCTAAATAAAGCTGTATTTTTCTATATCAGAAATTTCCCTACACTCCTAATCCTATCACTTTATCTTCATTATGAGGCAGGAGGACTTCGTGGGGAAGAGAGTGGAATCCCTTGTGATGTTGACTCCTATGGACTCTCCCGCCCCTACTGCTTCCCAGACATATTTCAGCTCGGAAACAGGCATTTCTTCCGGAGACTCATACATGCGCCCGAGGATAACCCCCTTCCTTTCGGAAAGAACCTCAAGTCTTTCTATTATCATCTTCTCGTATACGGAAAGACAGTGATCGGCGATCTCATTCAAGATCATCCCTTTTGTATATTTCCCTCCTGCAAAGTATTCGACACTTTTTGTGGAAATATCCGCTCCGATTGTAATGATCGCGCCCACAACCTCTGTTCCGGTGGGTATGGGTGGAATAGAATTGTCCGGCATCTTGAAGTATGCCGCCGCTGCCGCCATATGGACAAGCTCTGCCGCCTCTTTTTTTACCGAGTCAAATGCTTTTCGTACCTTGCCCTTCTCCGTAAGCTCCTTTGGAAGGCCGAGCCCGGAAAGTATCTCGCCCGGATCAATGTGCGGGCACTCATCATTAAAGATAAACCTTCTGCTTCTTAAATAATATGACATTTATAGCTCTCCAAGGCTGAAAAAAGCATCCTCGCTTATGAGCATATCGGAGTTTTCCAGAATATAGGCCTTTGAAGCAGTACTGGTATCATTCACGCGTCCGAATTCGTCCGCCAGAAGCCTGACCTTGCGGTATTCCTTTTCATCACAGGCATAACGGAGTATAAACAGAATATACTCATCATTTTTCCTGCTCTTCGAAAAATAGCTCACGAGATGTCCCGCCTTTTTCCCGGCACGACAGAAGGCTACGGCATCATCTATGGATTTGAAGGAAACCAGAAAGGATCTGTTATCCACGGAATCCGGGATCATCTCCGCAGCTCTCCGGATCTTTTCCTCGGCCTCCTTCAGCCTGTCTGCAAACTCCGTAAGAATATTTTTCTTTCTGGTGTGGAAAAGAATGGAAATGCTCCGATCCTTCAGCACGCTTATCTGTGCGCTGCAGCCCCTTATCTCATCCACACTCTGCTCCCCCAGAGCAAGAAATGCACGGGAAAGGATCTCATTGAAAAACTTTCCGGACTTTACGTTTTTCTCCAGAATATCATCCAGATCTATACCAAAGCTCACAAGCTCCTCTTCGGTAAGAATGCATCTTATTTCATTTTCACCCACCCTGGTAAATTTCATTCGGTTCTCTCATCTCCCATGAAAAACAGTGCAACGGTTGCCACGCCTGTGTGGGCACCGATGGTGGTTCCTATCCTGAAAAGCTCCACTCCGCCGTCCCTGAGATTCGGGAATGCTTCCTCTATCCTTTTCTTTACCTCATTTGCATCATCCGGACAGTCCGAATATGAGATGTAGCACCTTCCGGCATAATCCGTACCATTTTCGGCATACTGTCCCATAACCCGGACTATTTCCGGAAAGACCTTCTTCTTTGTGCGTACCTTTGAGGCTGACACCAGCTTCCCTTCACTGTTTACCTTAAACAGAGGACAGATCTTTAAGAGACTTGCGACCTTTCCTACTGCTGGGGACACTCTTCCGCCCCGGATAAGGCTGGTAAGGTCACTTGCAAAGAACCAGTGGTTCACACGGAGCTTTATGCTTTCGCCATATTCAATAAGGGCATCAAAGTCCATCCCCTCATCCCTTTTGTCTGCCAGCTCCTCCATAAAAAGCCCGTAGCCTGCAGAGGCACACAGGGAATCCATCACATAGATCTTTCTGTCCGGATAGAGCTCCCGCATATCATCGGCTGCAATATTGGCAGAATTAAAGGTCCCGGAAATACCGGAGGAAAGGCTTACATGAAGAATATCATTCCCATCCTCCATCAAAGGCTTCCACAGCTCAATGTATTCTTCCGTGTTTACCTGTGAGGTGGTGGGGGCAGCCCCCTCTCTCTCCCTGCGGTAAAACTCCTCAAGGCTCATGCTGTGCCCGTAATCATCAAGATAGTCCTGTCCGTCTATCTGGAAATGAAAAGAAGCCCACTTTATCTTTCTCTCTGAAAGTCTCTCTTCGGAAAGGTCAACCGTCGAGCTGCAGGTCAGTAAAAAACCCATGCTTTTTTCCCCTGTATAATTGCTTGTATTTGGAGTATGATTATACCATAAATCGCCACGTGTAGAAAGACGGAAGTGTCTAAATATATGAATTCTTTTAAATATTTTGAGAACCGTGAATGCAGGTATTATCCCTGCCATGAAATGCCTGAAAACAAGGGAGTGAACTGTCTCTTCTGCTACTGTCCCCTTTTTCATCTGAGGGACTGTCCCGGACAGTATCATTACGTTGAAAAGAACGGCAGGATCACCAAAAGCTGCGTGGACTGCAGCTATATCCATGATAAGGACAATTACAAAGAAATACTGAGGCTTCTCCGGGAAAACGCAGACTCTGCCATATAAGCATCATCCTTCCCCCGGGAAGCTGCCTGTATCCGAAGCCGCACCCGATATACAGTCCATAGAGACATCATAGCAATAGCTTATTCCCTGGGGGATTTGACATAGGTGATATTATATTCATATGAGGATATTAATATCTGGATACGGAAAGATGGGATCCACCCTTGTCCGCCAGCTTTCAAACGAAGGCTATGATCTGACCATAATAGAGTCTGATCCGGAGAAGCTGGAATCCTGCATGGAACTTTATGATGTCATGGGAGTTGAAGGAAACTGCGCTTCCATGGCTGTTTTGAGGGAAGCCGGTGTCGAAGATGCGGATCTTCTGATAGCCATGACAGGACGTGACGAGATCAATCTCCTGTCCTGCATAACTGCCCATCAGATGAATTCCAGGATCAACACTGTGTCAAGGCTTAAAAACCCGGAGTATTCCAAGGACATTGCCTCCATTCAGGGTGCTTTTTCCCTTTCTATGGCAGTAAATCCGGATTTTCAGGCCGCAAAGGAAATATCACGTCTTATCCGATATCCCGGATTTCTTAAAAGAGAGACCTTCGCAAAGAGTAATACCGAGATCGTGGAGCTGAAGGTCAGATCCGACAGCCCTATGAACGGACTGTCCCTTTCCAATATCAATCAGACCTTAAAATGCCAGGTGCTTGTCTGTGTCGTACTTAGGGACGGTAAGTCGCTGATCCCCTCCGGGGATTTTGTTCTCCGCGAGAATGACAGGGTATTTGTTACGGGCTCCAATGAAAACCTGAATACCCTTCTCCGTAAGCTCGGGGTCATAACCCACAAGGCCTCCAGTGCATTTATAGCCGGCGGAAGCCGCATAGGCTTTTATCTTGCGAAAATCCTCCAGAGTCATGGTATTTCCGTCCAGATCCTGGACAATAAGACAAACCGCTGCAGAGAGCTTGCGGCACTTCTTCCCGAAGCCACCATAGTCGAGGGGGATGCCAGCAACCAGAAGGTCCTTGATCGTGAGGGCATAGGCCACAGCGATGTTTTTGTCGCCCTTACGGGCTTTGACGAAACCAATATACTTATGTCTCTGTATGCCAATCAGAAGGGTGTGCCCCAGGTCATCACGAAGCTGGGACGGGCCGAGAATCTCCGTGTTCTGGATGACCTTCCGGTCGGAAGCATTATCTCCCCCAAGGATCTGGTCACCAATATAATAGTCCGCTATGTCCGTGCGAAGAAAAACAAGGTGGGAGCGGCTCTCACCATGCATCTTATAGCCGACGGTCATGTTGAGGCCATGGAATTCAGGGTTGCCGAGAATACCCTTCACTGCAATGAAAAGCTGAAGGATATCAGGCTTAAGAGCCATGTACTCCTTGCCAGCATCACCCACAAAGGGATCAATGAGATACCCACCGGAGATTCCTTCTTCCAGGCAGGCGACACCCTTGTGGTCATTTCCGGTGAGGACAGAAAGATAGAGCAGATCAATGATATTTTTGAATAAAGGGAACAGGACATGAATTACAAAATGCTTTTTCGCCTGTGTGGTCAGGTGCTGCTTCTGGAATCAGCTTTTCTCTTTCTTCCCCTCTTTATTTCCCTTTTGTACGGAGAGAATGCTTCGGCTGCTGCCTTTGCGGGGGGACTCTGCATAGCGCTCTTTACCGGCCTTTTTCTGGTGTTTGTATTATCCAGAGGTGCAAGTGGCGGTTTTTTTGCAAGAGAAGGTCTTGTGGTAACAGGTCTCTGCTGGCTTATCATGAGTGCATTCGGCGCCATACCATTCGTCCTGAACGGTGATATCCCCTCATATGTTGATGCCTTCTTTGAAATGGCCTCCGGCTTTACCACCACCGGCGCTTCCATCATTCATAACGTGGAGGAAATGACCCATGGGACCCTCTTCTGGAGGAATTTCAGCAACTGGATCGGCGGCATGGGTGTATTGGTCTTTCTGCTTGCCGTACTGCCGGGAAGCGGAAAGGAAACGGGCTTCACACTGCATATCTTAAGGGCTGAAAGCCCGGGGCCAAGTGTCGGAAAGATAGTCCCCAGAATGAAACAGACAGCCATTATCCTCTACTGCCTCTACATTGTTCTTACGATCTTAAATATCATATTCCTGATCGCCGGAGGAATGCCCGTTTTTGATTCGGTGTGTCACGCCATGGGAACCGCCGGAACAGGCGGCTTCGGGGTAAAGGCTGACAGCTTCACAAGCTACAGCCCGTACATACAGAATGTTACGACCGTATTTATGCTCCTTTTCGGGGTAAACTTCAGTATCTATTATATTATCATTTTGAAAAAGCTCGGACAGGTATTTAAGGATGAGGAGGTGCGTCTTTACGTACTGACCGTCCTCGCAGCCGGACTTCTGATAGGAACCAACATCCGCCATATGTACGGCAGCTGGGAGGAGACCTTAAGAACCTCATTTTTCCAGGTTGCCAGTATGATAACCACCACAGGATTTGCAACTGCCGATTATGATACCTGGCCTGTATTTTCGAAAACCCTTATCCTCCTTCTGATGGTGATAGGAGCCTGCGCCGGAAGCACCGGTGGCGGCATGAAGTGCGCAAGGGTGCTTATTCTCGTAAAAAGCCTTTTAAGGAACATCAGAAAAACCATACACCCACGCACAGTCCATGTTTTAAAGATCAATGACAGAGTGATAAGCGAGGATGTGATAGCGAATACTCAGGCGTATTTTTCCGCCTATATGATAATCGTGGCTGTTCTGACCGTGATCCTCAGCCTGGACGGTTTTTCCATTGAAACCAATCTTTCAGCCGCGCTCTGTACCTTCAATAATATAGGTCCCGGACTTGATAAAGTGGGACCTACCTGTAATTTCGCCGCCTACAGCGACATATCGAAGATTTTCCTGAGTCTGGCCATGATAACGGGAAGACTTGAGATATTCCCGATCCTGTCTCTCTTCAGCAGAAGCACATGGAAAAAGATCTGACGAAGGATTCTCAATGTCTGAATGCCGCTCTCTTCCTTAAGAGAGGATCCAGTATCCTCTTCCTTATCCGGAGACTATCCGGAGTGACCTCCAGAAGCTCGTCCTGATCGATAAAGTCAAGAGCCTGCTCGAGTGACAGTATCACCGGAGGAGTGAGCCGCAGAGCCTCGTCTGATGATGAGGTTCTGGTATTGGTGAGATGCTTTGTCTTGCATACATTCACTTCAATATCGTCACTTCTGGGATTTGAACCTATCACCATTCCCGAATAAACCTTTGTTCCGGGACAGATAAAGAGAGAGCCTCTTTCCTGTGCGTTAAAGAGACCGTAGGTCACCGCTTCACCCGCTTCAAAGGCAATAAGCGACCCGGTCTTCCTGTAGGAGATATCTCCCTTATAGGGACCGTAGCCCGAGAAAACCGTATTTATTATCCCGTTGCCCTTTGTATCCGTAAGGAATGGACCGCGGAAGCCTATGAGCCCCCTCGAAGGGATATTGAATTCAAGCCTTGTGTAGCCTCCCGCAATGGATCCCATATTAATGAGCTCGCCCTTTCTCTCCGAAAGAGAAGATATCACGGTTCCGGAATATTCATCCGGCACGTCTATATAAGCTGTTTCCATAGGCTCCAGGGTTTTCCCGTTCTCGTCCTTTTTGTATATGACCTCGGCCTTGCTTACCGCAAATTCATAGCCCTCACGGCGCATTTCCTCTATAAGCACCGATAAATGGAGTTCTCCCCGGCCAGAAACCTTAAATGTATCCGTTGACTCAGTCTCCTCGACTCTTAAGGATACATCCGTATTAAGCTCACGAAAGAGCCTGTCCTTGATATGACGGCTGGTCACATACTTTCCCTCCTGCCCTGCAAGAGGCGAGTCATTTACCATAAAATTCATGCTTATGGTGGGCTCGGATATCTTCTGGAACGGAATGGCCTCAGCCTCTCCGCTTGTACCGCAGAGCGTATCCCCGATCTTCAGATCGGAAATCCCGGAGATCGCAACTATCTCTCCTATGCCCGCCTCACTTACATCCTTCTTTGTGAGTCCCTGGAAGACATAGAGCTTACTGATCTTTACCTTTTCCTGCCTGTCTTTGTCGTGATGGTTTACGATTACCGCTTCCTGGTTCACCTTCACGGTACCGTTATCCACCTTGCCGACCCCTATCCTTCCCACATATTCATTGTAGTCAATGGTGGAGATAAGTATCTGGAGATTTGCATCGCTGTCACCCTCCGGGGCGGGTATATAGTTTATGATCGTGTCGAAAAGGGGCTTCATATCACTCCCCGGAGTATCCGCATCAAGGGAAGCCACCCCTTCCTTTGCAGAGGTAAAGACAAAGGGACAGTCAAGCTGTTCGTCAGTGGCATCAAGATCCATAAAGAGTTCCAGCACCTCATCCACCACCTCGGCTGGTCTTGCACCGGGTCGGTCGATCTTATTTATGCAGGAAATAACCGGAAGCTTAAGTGCAAGAGCCTTCTTCAGTACAAACTTTGTCTGGGGCATTACCCCCTCAAAAGCATCAACTAAAAGCACCACGCCGTTGACCATTTTAAGGATACGCTCTACTTCTCCTCCGAAATCTGCGTGTCCGGGGGTGTCGATTATATTTATCTTCGTATCCTTATACTGGACGGCGGTATTCTTTGAAAGTATGGTGATACCGCGCTCTCGCTCGATATCATTGCTGTCCATCACTCTTTCCGCAACCTCCTGGTTTTCCCGGAAAACACCGCTCTGCTTAAGAAGCGCATCCACCAGTGTGGTCTTCCCATGGTCAACGTGTGCGATTATGGCTATATTCCGTATATCTTCTCTTCTACTCTTCATCTTTTCCGGTACTGCTCCTTTACTGTCTTCTTTATCTCTCCGCTTCTTTCCGGGTTCATCGCTTCCTTCCGGTCTCACCGCTTCTTTCCGGTCTCATCGCTTCTTTCCGGGTTCACCGCTTCTTTCCGGTCTCTCCGCTTCTTTCCGGTCTCACCGCTTCTTTCCGGGTTCACCGCCTTATCAGTTCATCAAGCTTTAGTTTCCCCCCGAAAAGATCCAGGGCAGTGCCCACCGTGTAATCTATCCGGCCTGCCCCCTCCTTTTCTATAATATCCACATCAGCTAAGCTTTTTATCCCTCCCGCATAAGTCACGGGTATCTCCTTCACTCCGGAGAGGATCCGTATAAGCTCCCTGTCCACTCCTTCGCCCTTCCCTTCCTTATCCACAGCGTGAATCAGAAATTCGCCGCACTCGGATGAGAGGTTCCTTAAGCTTTCCTCCGTCACCAGAAGATCCGTATATTTCTGCCAGCGGTCCGTTGTAACATAGTAATGCCCGTCCTCTTTCTTCCGGCAGGAAAGATCCAGAACTATCCTTTCCTTTCCGCATTCCGACTGAAGCCTCCGGAGATTCTCCGTATTCAGCCTTCCGTCCCGGAAAACAAAGCTCGTGACTATCACGTGGCTTGCTCCCGCCTCAAGGAATAAAGCGGCATTTTCATTATTAATGCCGCCTCCATACTGCATCCCGCCGGGAAAAGCGGAAAGAGCTGAAAAAGCGGCTTTCCTTGAAGCTTCATAATATTCGGATGTATGGCTGTCAAGAACGATCACATGGCCGCCCGTAAGAGCCCTGTCCAGGTAGATACCCGCATAGTATGCAGCATCATACTCCGAAACAAAATTCTCCTTTACACTTTCATTTTCATCCTTCAGGGACGAGCCTACGATCTGCTTTACCTTACCGTTGTGTATATCTATACATGGCCTCAGCCTCATTTGATCACATCCGCCATACTGTACATTCCGGCATCCTTCCCCTTAAGGAATACAGCAGCTTTAATCGCACCGTTTCCGAAGATCCTCCTGGAATAAGCCCTGTGGCTTATGGTCACGGTCTCATCCTCTCCTGCAAAGATAATGTCATGGTCGCCCGGAATAGTGCCTCCCCTTACGGCGGATATGCCTATTTCCTTAGAAGGCCTTCTTTCGGAACGCCGGCTCCTGTCATACACATAGGAGAAGCCGTCATTCAGTGAGGAATTAATACAGTCTGCAAGGGCAAGGGCTGTGCCGCTGGGGGCATCCTTCTTCTCCCTGTGGTGTTTCTCGACAATTTCGATATCAAAGCCCGCCTCCGATAGCACGGGCGCTATATCGGAGAGAACCTTCATAAGCGTATTTATCCCGAGGGACATATTGGCGCTTCTTAAAACCGCTATCTTCTCCGACGCCTTTTTCACCCTTTCCAGCTGGTCGTCGGAGAGTCCTGTGGTACAGAGGACCACAGGAAGACTGTGCTTCACTGCATAATCCATAAGCCTGTCGTTTCCCTCAGGAAGAGAAAAATCGATTATGACATCCGCCTCTGTATCGCATTCCTCAATATCCTTAAAAACAGGGAAGCTGTTTTTGCTTCCCGTCACTTTATCAATTCCGGCCACTATGAGGACATCATCATTTTTTTCCGCAAGAGAGCTTACCACCTGTCCCATCCGGCCGAAACATCCGTTCAGAATTATCTTCACCGACATAGCATTCTCCTATTTTCCTCTGTCCAGTCACTATTTCAGAAGACCGAAATCCGTAAGGGACTTCCTCAAACGTTCCCTGTTCGCGTCGCTTAAGGGGATCAGCGGCTTTCTTAAGGGACCGGTTCCGTATCCCAGCATATTCATTGCTTCCTTGACGGGGATGGGATTTGTTTCACAGAAGAGAGCCTCCACAAGATCAAGCTCATTAAGCTGCATCTTTGCCGCGGCCTCAAAATCACCGTTTAATGCCTTCATGCACATATCGTGGACATAACGGGGCGCCACATTGGAAACCACCGATATAACTCCGATGCCGCCTACTGCCATCATAGGAACGGTCAGTTCGTCGTCGCCGGAATAGAGCTCCACTTCAGGGCAGATTGCCTTTATCTTTTCAGCCTGGCCGAGACTCCCGCTTGCTTCCTTTATTCCCACAATGTTCGGAACATTATCCACAAGCTCCTTTACGGTCTCCGGTTCTATATTGAGACCTGTCCGGCTCTTTACCGAATAGAGAACAATTGGAATACTTACCGCGGCGGCTATATCCTTGAAATGCTCGATAAGCCCCCTCTGTGTGGTCTTATTGTAGTAAGGTGTAACGGAAAGCAGTGCATCCGCACCAACCTTCTCCGCCTCCTCCGAATAGTATATTGCGGATCTCGTGCTGTTGCTTCCGGCTCCGGCCATTACCGGTATCCTGTGGTGCACCTGCTCCACACAGAACTTTATTGCCGCAAAATGCTCCTCTTCACTCAGGCAGGCAGCCTCTCCGGTGGTACCGCATACAATAATGCAGTCGGTACCGCTCTGGATCTGCATCTCTATAATCTCAGCAAATTTCTCATAGTTGATATCGCCGTTATCCTTAAATGGTGTGATGATAGCCACACCGGCGCCTTTGAATATTGACATGATCTGTTCTCCTTAAGAAAAAGTCGTAAGGAGCTGTTCATAAATAACTTTTTAAGATTTATTCATGAACAGATCCTAAACCGCTAAATCATTAGGAAATAGTAACATTGATGCTATTATAAGTCAAACCCCGGGGGAAGATCCTTCGCTTCGCTCAGGATGACATTTGATGATACAAACGCCAAAAGTCTAAATGGCGTTTGAACTTGTTCAAAAAGCCATTTGACTTTGGGCGTCAAACAACACGAGCAAGTAGCAATTTACGTAGTAAATTAGCGGATTGCGAGTGTTGTAGAATTGCGAGAGTTGCTGAAAGCAACGGAGCAATTCGTTGTATCAAAACAGTGATTCAGTACTTTTGGCGTCCGAATCATTTGATAACCCCGGGGGAAGATCCTTCGCTTCGCTCAGGATACAGATAATAGCTCAGACAGCACCGCTCCTCGCATAAAAGAACATATACTGCTGCATAACACCGTTATAGGGTCTGTATTTCTCAAATGGAAAACCGTTTTTGTAGCGCTCGGAGAGTACCCTGTCTATCCATACGTCCACCGGGAAAAAATCAAGGCGGTGAAAACCGAAGAGGGAAACACAGCTGGCAACCTTCTTCCCGACTCCGTATATACCCATAAGTGCGGATAGGAGCTCCCCGTCATTAAGTTTACATAAGTTCACCAGATCCAGCTCCCCGGAAAGCACGCTTTCCGAGGCTCTTCTTATATAGGGTGCCCTGTATCCCGCAGAACAGGATTTTAGCTTATCCTCACTTAATCCTGCCAGAGCCTTGGGCGTGGGAAAGGAATATAAGCCCTCGAAATAACGGGGTGCAACCCCCTTTTCCTTCAGCCACTGCCTCTCTTTTTCAGGAAGGGACATCTTCTCTCCGGCTTCGATCGAGAGCTTTTCTATGCAGGCTCTGATGGCAGGGATATTTTTTCTCTGCGAAATGATGAAGCTTATGAGGCACTCGAAGGGATCCTGTTTAAGTATCCTCATCCCCTTCCCGTATCCGGCTGCCCGGCTGAGGAAAGGATCCCCGGTATCCACCAGGCTTCTTATTTTCCCGTAGCTTGTTTCACTATCAAAGTATCCGCTCCAGAACTCACGAAAAACGTTTTCTGAACAGGACAGGTCATACACACCTTCGGAGAGCCTTAAGATAAAAAGAACCCTGTTCCCGGCAATTATCCGGAAAATCCCAGGGTCATTATCCTTATTAACCTTTTCCCATCTGAAGCACTGCCCGCTTTCTGCGATGACATTGAGATCCAGATCGTCGTCAAATTTCAGTATCATATGATTCGAACGCCTGTCCTGCGTCAAACTGTAAAGTTATAGCAACGGGGTAACAGTAAGGATCTTTCCCGGCCGTTACTCCTTACTCAGGAAAACACAACCGTTTCAAGCTTTGTGACCTCATCCGCAAGGCGGCATATCTCCTCATTTATGTTTATTCCCGTCATTATGATGCCGATATCCGCCGGCTTTGCGGAAATAAGCTCCTCTAAGTCCTCCTTCGTCATAAGGCCGGTATCAATAAGCCCCAGAAACTCATCGAGTATAAGAAGATCGCACTCACCCGTCATAAGAACCTTTTTTGCGAAGTTAAAGCCGTTCCTGATGTTCTGCTTTTCCTCTTCCTTTTCGATGTCACTCAGGTCGTCAAAGCACACATCCGATTTTTCAAAGCGGAAAAGCTTCATCTCCGGCTCAAGCCTCTTTAATATATCAAATTCCCCGTCAGCCTTTCCCTTCAGGAACTGGATAACGGACACGGTTTTCCCCCTTGTGGCCGCCTTTATTCCCTGTCCGATAGCGGCACTGGTCTTCCCCCTGCCTGTTCCGGCAAAGATCCGTATAAGCCCTGTTTCAACCATAATAAACCAATCCTCTTAAAATTCTATGATTCGGACGCCAAAAGTCATTCCGGGCGCCATTGCTTAATTATTTCTTAAGAAAATATGTGCGATAATAGCACGACAGTCTTTTTTTTGCAAGTCACAGATATAAATGCTATAATAGCGCTTATGAATTTCGGAAGACACGGAGCCGTGAAGCGTTTCAGGGAATTGAACGCCAACGGTCCCAAATTCTTGAATATGGTGCTGGTGGCTTTCGTCACCCTTTCCATTTTCGGAGCCGTATCTGCAGCCGTTATCGGGACTGCAGGCTTTGTCGGCGTATTTAAGGGTGTTGTGGCAACGGCTCCCGAAATCAATAATAAGGATATCCGCCCCTCAGGATATTCGTCCACGGTCTACGATTCCGACGGAAAGCAGCTTACCAAGCTTGTTGCCGCCGATTCCAACAGGATCTATCAGACCATAGAGAAGATCCCTTTAGATCTCCAGCATGCCTTCGTTGCCATTGAGGACGAACGCTTTTATGAGCATAACGGTATAGATATCAAGGGTATAGTCCGGGCCGGTGTCACGGGCTTAAAAAGCCATGATTTCTCCCAGGGTGCCAGCACCATTACCCAGCAGCTCATAAAGAATAATGTGTTTACCGAATGGACGCATGAATCCTCCTTTATGGAGAAGCTCCGCCGGAAGATACAGGAGCAGTATCTCGCCATAGAGCTTGAGAAGCAGGAGGATGTTACAAAGGATAATATACTGGAGCTCTACCTGAATACCATCAATCTCGGGCAGAATACCCTCGGAGTACAGGCCGCGTCCTTAAGATATTTTAATAAAAACGTGTCGGATCTGAACCTTTCCGAGGATGCGGTTATAGCCGCAATCACCCAGAATCCTTCCAGATATAATCCCATCTCCCACCCGGAGAATAATGCGGAGAGACGCATGAAGGTTCTCAATAATATGCTGAAGCAGGGTTATATCACCCGCTCCGCCTATGAGGAGGCCGTGAATGATGACGTATATTCGCGTATACGTACCGTAAATGAGCAGACCGAGAGCAACGCCATAAACTCCTACTTTGTTGATGCTCTCACAAAGGAGATCCTTTCTGATTTTGTGGAGAAGCTTGGCTACAGTGAGACCCAGGCCTATAACCAGCTTTATTCCGGTGGCTTAAGCATATACTCCACCCAGGATTCCGACATTCAGAAAATCTGCGATGATTTCACCGGAAATGAGGAGAATTATCCCGCAGGCACGAAATATCTCCTTGATTATGAGCTTACCGTCGAAAAGCCGGACGGTGAATACCAGAATTATTCCTCGGAAATGATGGCTCTCTGGCTTGCGGATAACGGCTACAACAGGAAGCGCCTTTTTGACAGTCCGGAGGAAGCAAGGGAAGCCGCAGACACTTATAAGGAATCCATACTCTCTGAGGGAAATACCTATATATCAGAGAGCTTTTCCACCGCACCACAGCCCCAGATCTCCGTTACCGTAGCCGATCAGTCCACAGGCTATGTGAAAGCCATTGTGGGCGGCCGCGGAAAGAAGGAGGCAAGCCTCACACTTAACAGGGCAACCGATACCTTGAGACAGCCCGGTTCCACCTTCAAGATAGTCTCAACATACGCTCCGGCTTTAGACAGCGGACTTAAGACCCTGGCATCCACCCAGGTGGACGAGCCCTTCGCATACAGTAACGGACGGCCTGTAAATAACTGGTACAAAGGCTATAAGGGTGTCTGCACCCTCCGTTACGGGATAGAGCAGTCCTTAAATATCGTAACCGTAAAGACCCTGACGGACATCACTCCCCAGCTTGGCTACGACTATCTTCTGAAATTCGGTTTCACAACTCTGGTTGACAAAAAAGAGACCGCCGACGGCAGAGTTTTTTCCGACATCACCCAGACCCTTGCTCTCGGAGGCATCACCGACGGTGTGAAAAATATAGAGCTGAATGCGGCCTATGCCGCCATTGCAAATAACGGCACCTATATAAAGCCTATGTTTTACACGAAGATCCTGGATCACGACGGCAATGTGCTCCTTGAAAACGAACCCGAGACCCATTCCGCCATTAAGCCCACCACCTCATTCCTTCTGACCAGTGCAATGCAGGATGTTGTGACAAAGGGAACAGGCGGCTCCGTGAATTTCGGAACCCAGCCCATCGCCGGAAAGACCGGAACCACATCTGACGAGAATGATGTCTGGTTTGCCGGATATACTCCCTATTATACCTGCACCACCTGGGCAGGCTTCGACAATAATGTGGATCTCACCACCAAGGATCAGCAGCGCCTTGCAAGGACTGTATGGCGTGGTGTTATGGAAAAGATACATGAAAACCTCCCCCGGAAAGAATTCATCACTCCCGAGGGGATTGTGACCCGTGTTGTCTGCAATAAGTCAGGTCTTCTCGCACTTGACGGGATCTGTACCGCAAGCGGCAGCGCCTACACCGAATACTTTGCCAGTGATAATGTTCCTGAGACCACCTGCAATTACAACCACTCAGCTATGACCTATATCTGCTCGGCCACGGGACAGATGGCTCTCGATTCCTGTCCCTTCAAGATCCCCGGTGTGGCTATCCCCGAGCTTGGAACCTGTCCCCATACTCCCGAGATCACGGCAGCTCTCGGCCTGACCCCGACTCCCACAGTGGATCTCGCCACAATAAATGCGGCTCCGGCAAACACCCCGGGAATGGGCGAGGAAGGGGCAGATCCCGGGGAAGAAAATGCAAATGAAAATTCCCCCGCCACAAATCCTGTAACGGGGGAATAGAAGATTCTTCGGGCTACGCCCTCAGAATGACAATGTAAGCGACCTCAGAATGACAATGTAAGCGACCTCAAAGCTTCATCATGATCTCGTTGCTGCGCTCTATGAATTTCTTCATTTCATCCGGTGGCAGCTGCTTATTTGCAAGCACCGCAAGGTCATAAAGCTGTTCGGAAATAAGCTTTCCCCTGTCGCTTTCCGGTTCATCCATAACGGTCTTTACAAGAGGATGGTTTGCATTAAGGATAAGGGTCTGTCCGTCGTCATCCTTAAAGAGATCATCTGTACCCTGTCCTCCCATTGAATACATCTTCATCATATCCTGCATTCTCCGGGTTTCCTCGGAAACGGTGATGACAGATGCCACCTTCTTGTCCTTCAGCTTCTGAACCTTGACCTCGAGCTTCTCCTTCTTAAATGACTTCCTCAGGAACTTCTGCAGGGTCTCCGCAAGGCTGCCGAATTCCTCGGTCTCCTTCTTTGATTCCCTGCTTGTCATAGCCTCGGTAACGTTCGCGTCTATACGCATGAACTTAACGCCTTCGTTCTTCCCCTCCAGGGACTGCATGAAGGGAGTATCGATATTGTGGGTAAGGATCACGGCGTCCATCTTGGACTTCTTAAACATATCGATGTAACGGCTCTGCTGCTTTTCATCCGTCACATAGTATACGATGGTTTCCTTCTTTTCTTCCGTTTTTTCCGTATCGGTATCTGAAGCCTTTTCTGCCTCAACTGCTGGCTCAACAGTACCCTCCCCGGACGCTTCTTCATTTGAAGCCTTTTCTGCCTCAACGGCTGACCCTTCAGTATTCTTTCCGTCTTCCGCTGATGCTTCGGCAGAAGCCTTCCCGTCTTCTGCCGATGCCTTCTCCGCCTCCTCTGCTGCCTTCTCCGCTTCTTCTGCGGTTGAGGGAAGCTTCAGTGCCTCGGGCAGTGTCAGGAACTCTCCGTTAATATCCTTGAAAAGAATATAGTCGTTTATCTTCTCCGCGAACTTGTCATTTCGAAGATATCCGTACTTCACGAAGGGAGAGATATCCTCCCAGTACTTCTCGTAGTTTTCCTTGTCGGTCTTGCAGAGACCGGAAAGCTTCTCCGCAACCTTCTTCGTGATGTACTCAGATATCTTATTCACAAAGCCGTCATTCTGGAGTGCGCTCCTCGATACGTTGAGAGGCAGGTCGGGGCAGTCTATCACGCCCTTTAAGAGCATCAGGAACTCGGGGATCACTTCCTTGATATTGTCGGCTATAAATACCTGGTTATTGTAGAGCTTTATAACGCCCTCTATGGACTCGTACTCGATATTTATCTTCGGGAAATAGAGTATTCCCTTCAGATTAAAGGGATAATCCATATTCAGATGTATCCAGAAAAGAGGCTCTCTGTAATCCCTGAAGACTTTTCTGTAGAATTCCTTGTATTCCTCGTCGGTACAATCCTTCGGCGTCTTTGCCCAGAGAGGGTTAACGTCGTTTATTGGCTTTGGCGGCTCGGGAACTATATCCTTCCCGTCCTTGTCCTTCTCGATCTTCGGAGGCTCCTTATTTACATCATTTAAATATATCTCCGTAGGCATAAAGGAGCAGTACTTCTCAAGAACCTCGCGGACTGCATATTCATTGCAGTACTTGAGGCAGTCCTCATTGAGATAAAGGGTGATCTCCGTGCCTACCCTTTCGCGGCTGCCATCGGTCATATCAAACTCGGTGCCTGCGCCCTCACATTCCCAATGAACGGCCTTCGCCCCCTCCGCATAGGAAAGGGAATCGATCGTCACCTTGTCTGCTACCATAAAAGCGGAATAGAAGCCCAGTCCGAAGTGTCCGATTATCTGGTCGCCGTCCGACTTGTCCTTATACTTCTCGATAAACTCCGTTGCACCGGAAAAGGCGATCTGGTTGATATACTTATCCACTTCCTCTGCATCCATTCCTATGCCGTTATCGATGAAGCTTAAGGTCTTTTTCTTATTATCTACATTAACGTCAATCCTGCCCTTTAAGCCGGAGCCCTCCTTACCGTCGGTCTCCGAAGCGGGAGCCTGGTACTCTCCCATCATCTCCAGCTTCTTTAATTTCGTAATGGCATCGCAGCCGTTGCTTATTAGCTCCCTGATAAAGATATCCTGATCCGAATACATCCACTTCTTTATAATGGGAAAAATGTTTTCACTGCTTATAGATAGATTTCCATGTTTTTTTTCCATAAAATACCGCACTTCCTTTCTTTTCAGAGTCTGACCGGAACACTTAAGGCGGTCCGGCTCTCAGAAAAGTATTGTAGTGCGGCTTAAAACAAAAGTCAATGGATTTTTAGCACTCAACGACAAAAAGTGCTAACAAGATAAAATTGATCAAGAAATGCGATCAGGACGCAAAGACCTCATCATACACCTCGAAAAAGCTCTTTGTACCTGACTTTTCCGTGTACGGATCATATTCAAAGCTGTCCCACAGTTCTTCATTGAGATTCGAGTGAAGCTTCGGAACAAATTCATCATAAACCCTGTTGAAGGCGTCCTTCTTTCTTTCGGTGACTATCCGTATCTTATTATTATCAGTCTCCTCCTGGTCAAAGGAGCTTATACACTTGATGATATGATAGCCGTACTCCGTTTCCACGATACCGCTTATTTCCCCGGTATCCAGATTGAAGGCAGCTTTTTCAAATTCCTCCGGCATCACACCCTTTCCGAAGGTATAGGTGTTCTGCTGGTCCTCATTGTACTTTTCCGTAAGGGAATCGAAATCTGCTCCCTCATCCAGGCTTTTTAAGCACTTCTGTGCTTTCTTGTATGCGGCCTCTTTGTCGTGCTCGCTGTACTCCTTGCGGCCGCCCTTTTCATCCTTGTCCGATGTCTTGAAAAGGATCTGCTTCACCGTGATGGAGCGGGCCTCATCATCGCTGATCTCCGGATTCACGTTGCAGGTCACCTCATCATAGATCTTGTCCGCCAGTGCATAGTCCGCATACATTTCCCGCAGCAGCTCCTCGGAAATACCCTTTTCCTCCTCTGTTCCCATAAGAGTGGCATAATAGTTCTTTGCTGCAAGAGCGGCTTTTTCCTCCTCCTCCTCTGAAAGGGCAATATTCCATTCCGCCGCCAGAAGATCCATACTCTTTATCTGGGCGAGACGGGCAAGGGTCGTATCCTTTAGTTCCTTCTCCAGAGTTTTCCCGCCGAAATTCTGTCTCCAGATATCCTCACCGAAGACCTCCTGATACTTGCTTCCTGCGGATTTCATATAAATATCCGCTTCGGAAATGTAACAGTTCCTGCTGTCTATTCTGAAAAGCTCATTTTCCTCAAAGGCAGTGGTAAGGACGACATCCGTCTTTTCCTCCTCCTCCTTTTTGCAGCCGGAAAGGAGCACTGCGGACAAACAGAGTACGATCAGGAAACAGCCTATGGATTTTTGTATGGCAGATTTTCGCATTTCTTTACTTATACGGATAAATACACTATAATCAATGAGAAAAGCGGAAAAACAGGAGGTAATACTTTAATGGCAAAGAAATTCGGAAAATTCCTTCTTTTCTCACTCCTTGCGGGAGCTGCCGCAGCAGGAGTCTACTACTACCTGAAGGACAGACAGGACGAGGATCTCTTCGAGGATTCGGATCCCGATGTAAACGACGAGCTGGAGGAATTCCTCAAAAAAGAATCCGAAAAAGGCCCTGATGCTGATGAGGTCGAAGCCCCCGCGTCAGACCGTGAATACGTCCCCCTTCACTTCTCGAAGCAGGCTGCCCTTGATGCAGAGTCCAATATAATCGGAACCCCCGAAGAGAAGCCGAAGAATACGGTTGAAAAGGCCTCTGAAACGGATGACGATCAGATATTGACCTTCAGCTTTTCTTCCTTTGAATAATAAGCCTTGAATAAATCTTTCAGGCGTTTTTCATTTCTGACCTGCTACGATCCGGTCCTTTAAATCCCTGGCTCTTTCCTTGATCCGGGGATTTGTTGTCATATTGGAGATAAGGCTGGAAATAAGCTTTGATGCCACATCTGTCCTTCCGAAACGCACGCTCAGTACCGATATCAGGTAATCGAGGGTCGACTGATCCATTCCCGCGAAAGGAGGCTGCTCATGCGTTCGTGCGGCGATAAATCCGTCCAAAGCGAGCTTCAGTGCCTCGTTCTCATCCTCTGTACACTGCTTCCTGTCAGCTTCGTAGGTCGGTGAAGAAGGATCCAGGGTCTCCATCTTTCCTCTGATGGTCCAGCCCATTCTGAGGCAGAGATAAGCCTTCTCGGAATCCACCTGCTTTATTGCCATGGCATTCGCAAATGCTATCTGATAGCGCTCAATGGCATCATCATAGCTGTATACCGCAGGCGGCTCGGTATAATGAAAATCCCTTGAAATGGTCTCTCTGACCAGCTTCTTCTGGGAATCGTAAATATTCTTAAAGGTCCGGGCAAGGGCTGCATAGCCGCAATTGGGGCAGACCACCACATCATACTTTAATGAGTCAAGCTGCTGATATTTCGGCCTTAAGTCCTCATCGGTACCCACAAGCTTTATGCTTCTGCTCTTTACGGTTCTGCTCTTGAATTCCTGATCGCATACGGGGCAGGAATAAGTCCTGTCTATCAGATAATCCATTTCCCCCGCGACCTTTTTTGCTGCCGCGGCTTCAGCATCCACTGCTTTTTTCTTTTCCTGATCTCCGAATACCTCGTCGCCCTTGATATCCTTCAACCCAAATTTGTCCATCCCCGAAAACAGTGCCATAATATACCTCCTCAAAAAATGCATCTTTTCAATGCAATATATCTCTGTCGTCCTAAAAGCAATGTCTGACAGATCATTTTAGATCTTTCGCTTCGCTCAGGATGACTCTTTACATTAGATTTTTGCCTCCTGCGGAAGTTTAAAGGAACTCTTCAGTGAAACTATCCTGTTAAAGACAGGCGCTCCGTCCCCCGAGTCCTTGGGATCCGCACAGAAAAACCCGTTTCTCACAAACTGGAATCGGTCGAAGGCCTTTGCCTCCCTAAGCTCCCTTTCCGCAAAAGAAGTGCATTCCTCCAGGGAATTGGGATTCAGATTGATATTTCCCTCTTCATCATAAACACCCTTATCCTCGTCAACTATATTCTCATAGAGCCTGACCCTTACCTCCGCCGAGTCACCGGCATTGACCCAGTGGATCGTACCCTTAACCTTGCGGTCGGACTTGAAGTCGCTTCCCTGCTTCGTAAGCGGATCGTAGGTGCAGTGAACAGCCGTAATATTGCCGTTATCATCTTTGTCAAAGCCCACGCATTTTACAAAATAGGCATTCATAAGCCGGACTTCATTTCCGGGGAAAAGTCTGAAATACTTTTTCGGGGGTTCCTCCATGAAGTCCTCCCTCTCTATCCAGAGTTCTCTTGAAAAGCTCACTTTCCTGCTTCCGAGCTCCGGGTTTTCGGGATTATTGACGGCATCAAGCTCCTCTGTACGGCCTTCCGGATAATTGTCTATGATGAGCTTCAGGGGATGAAGCACAGCCATCAGCCGCTTCACCTTCGGCTTCAGATCCTCCCTTATACAGTACTCCAGCATGTCCATCTCCGCAGTGGCCTGTGACTTGCTGATACCGCAGAGATTGACGAAATTCCTGATGGATTCCGGAGTGTAGCCTCTGCGCCTTAAGCCTGCGATGGAAACCAGTCTCGGATCGTCCCATCCGTCAACAATGCCTTCCTCCACAAGCTTCTTTATATATCTCTTTCCCGTTACCACATTATTGAGATAGAGCTTTGCAAACTCTATCTGGCGTGGTGGTGTCTCTATCTCACATTCCCGTATTACCCAGTCATAGAGCGGTCTGTGATCCTCAAATTCCAGTGTGCAGAGGGAATGGGTGATGCCCTCTATGGCGTCCTCCAGGGGATGGGCGAAATCGTACATGGGATAAATACACCACTTATCTCCCGTATTCTGGTGGGAAAGATGCGCTATCCTGTATATCACCGGATCCCTCATATTCATATTGGGGCTCTTCATGTCTATCTTTCCGCGAAGGACATACTTTCCGTCTTCGTACTTCCCGTCCTTCATTTCCTTAAAGAGCCTTAGGCTGTCCTCTATGCTCCTGTCCCTGTCCGGATCATCCCTGCCCGGCTCCGTGAGAGTTCCCCTGTATTCCTTTATTTCCTCAGCAGAAAGCGAAGAAACGTAGGCCTTCCCCTTTTCTATAAGCTTAAGGGCATACTCATACATCTTCTCAAAGTAATCCGAAGCAAAGAAAAGCCTGTCTCCCCAGTCGGCTCCGAGCCAGGCCACATCCTCCTTGATGGATTCCACAAATTCCGACTTTTCCTTTGTGGGATTGGTGTCGTCAAAACGGAGATTGAAAAGACCGTTATACTCCGCGGCAATACCGGAATTCAGGATAATGGATTTCGCATGCCCGATATGCAGATATCCGTTAGGCTCCGGGGGAAAACGGGTATGAACCCTTTCATATACCCCTTCCTTCAGATCCTTGTCTATTTCCCGTTCTATAAAATTCTTTGATACTGTTTCCTTGTTTTCCATAACTACACTATTTTACAACAGAGACTTGCAAAAAGCAATCAAGGAGAACCGTCCCGTTGACTCCCCTCACAGATAAAACACATTGCAGAACACCTTACCCTCCGGATCAAGCTCCATGATCATATACGAGGGGTTTCTCCCCTCCTGTCTGGGGTAGGAAAGGCTTCCGGGATTAAAAACCCTTACCCCGTCAATAACGCTTTTTTCGGGTCTGTGGGTGTGTCCGCAGAAAACCAGGTCTGCTTCTCTGGAAAGTGCTTCCTCAACTATCCGGTCGCAGCCCATAGAAATACCGTAGCTGTGTCCATGGGTCAAAAATGCCTTATGCTCCCCGATACTGAATTCATCCTCCCGTGGAAGATCGGAGAAATAATCGTTATTTCCGGAAACGATATGACATTCACAGTCTGCGAGGCTTCTGATGGAATCCTCCTGCCCCTCCACGTCACCGCAGTGAACAAGCATATCAACAGGGGATACCTTCCTTATCACCTCTCTGAAATTCGACAGGTGGCCATGGGTATCACTGACTATCAGTATTTTCATCAAGATACCTCTCTATCTCTTTCTTTATGAGTCTCAGAGCCTTTCCCCTGTGGCTCTCTTCATTTTTTACGTCCGGAGGAAGCTCGGCAGTTGTCACACCGTACTTCGGAAGGATAAATATGGGATCGTAGCCAAAGCCGTTTTCTCCCCTTTCTTCGTATCCTATCCTGCCCTCCATTACTCCCCTGACCGTTTTATGGCTGCCGTCCGGAAATACTGCCGTTACAGCACACACAAAGCGGGCTGTCCGCCTTTCCTGCGCTACACCCTCAAGCCTCCTTAAAAGATCATTGTTTTTCTCATGATATGAGGTATCCTTTCCGAGATACCTGGCTGAATAAATACCCGGTTCCTTATTAAGGGCATCTATCTCAAGCCCCGAATCATCCGAGAGCACCAGTCCCCCGCATTGCTCCCATACCGCCCGGGCCTTTAATAAGGAGTTTTCCTCAAAGCTCTGCCCGTCCTCATTGACATCGCTCTCTATGCCCGCTTCCTTCATGGAAACAACGGGAATATTGAAATCCTTTGTGATCTCCCGGATCTCCTTAACCTTATCCCTGTTTCCCGTGGCAAAAACTATCCTGTCCGGCTTTCCTCTGGTCAAAATCCACCTCCGGCACCAATGGCCGATCCTGCTTTTAAATTCCCTGTACCGTTTATAAAGGCTGCGATAGTCCTCGCTGCCCTTTCCTGATATTCTTCACTGTTCATCTTTTCCGCTTCAAACCTGTTCGTGATGAGCCCAAGCTTGATCCATAGATAAGGAACCTCCAGATATTCCGTGAGTCCCGGAACCCGTTTTACCGAGGAACCCAGATTTTTCTGTTCACAGGCTGAAGATAGAAGGGCTGCCAGCTTCTCCGCATTGTCAGCCATATCAGCGGATGAACCGATCTCCACCCCGTTGGTGACTCTGGTATCCGGGTCGGCTCCGGTGTGAATGCTTAAGAGAAGATCCGGCTTCAGGCTGTTGATCATCTCTGAGCGTTCCTTTTCACTATGAACCGTTTCATCCGGAACAGACAGACACACCATAGTCTTCCCGTCCTGCAGAAAATTACAGAGTCTCCCTGCGACAGCGGCTGTGATACTCCTCTCCTCTATGCCGTAGACCACGGATCCGGGATCGTTGACGCCATGACCGCTGTCAACCACTATTATTCTTTCATAGATATCCCGCGGCGGCAGAACCTTCACAAAAAAGCTGCCCGGAGTGTACTCGCATACCGGGATACGGACTTCTCCGGTTATAAGCTCCACGGTTGATACCCCGTCGGCATAACCGTATCTCACATCCTCTATGCCGGTCATATCCCCGGAGAAGAAATTTGTCCTGTAATAATCCTCATCCGCTCCGGAAATACGGATAAAGATCCTGTTTTCAAAGGGATTGTTCTGAATGGTGACATCCGTCTCCTCTACGCCTTCCGGAAGAGGTATCTTCAGATAACCTGCCTTCTCAAGCTCCGTACTGTCTCCGGTCTCCTCTTCGCTTCCTCTGTTGAAAAGACCTCTTTCCGCATGGCTCTCCGCTCTTACGGTAACTCTTCCCGTTAAGGACGCTGCAAATAATGCGGCGCTGAAAAAAAATAAGAGAAATGATGCTATAACTGTGGAGGTGTTCTTCAAGCCTGCTGCCCCCTGTTCCCGTTATGCGTTCTCCGGGGAGGCTTCGGGCCCTCGAAAATGAAAAATCTCGTCTGAATCATTCCGTTGTATATCTTTCTGTTTCTGTCGGCTCTTCTTCCTATATATTTCTCGGCATCATCATACGAAGTTATCACATATAAAGACCAGCTGTCCAGTCGCTTCCAGGCCTCTCCCAGCTCCGAGTATATGCCCTTCAGGGCTTCCTTCTCCTCGAGCCTCTCTCCATAGGGAGGGTTGGTTATGATAAAGCCGTATCTGCCTGAATGGGACAACTCCTTCACGGGTCTCTCCTGGAAATGGATAAGCTCCGAAACTCCCGCATTTGCAGCATTTTCCCTGGCAACCTTTATCACATCAGCGTCAATATCATAACCCTGAATATCGCAGCCGATATCCTTATTGATAAGGGATTCCGCCTCATCCACAGCCCTGTACCAAAGCTTTTTTTCGATCAAATGATCCCAGGCCTCGGCCGTGAACTCCCTGTTCCTTCCGGGAGCCATATTTGCAGCTATCATAGCCGCCTCCGTCAGGATGGTACCGCATCCGCAGAAGGGATCGACAAGGATCCTGTCCTTTTTCCAGGGGGTCAGCATAATAAGCGCTGCCGCCAGATTTTCCGCAATGGGAGCAGCCCCCTGCTTTTTCCTGTAGCCCCTCTTATGCAATGATACTCCGGTTGAATCGAGCCCCAGGGTAACTCTGTTTTTATTTATAAATACCCTTAGCGGATACTCATCCCCGTCCTCCGGAAACAGGGAGATCCCATGCTTCTCAGAAAGCCTGTCGACCATGGCCTTTTTTACGATGGACTGGATATCGGAGGGACTGAAAAGCTTTGATTTGACGGAGGATGCTTTTTTAACCCAGAATCTGCCGTTTTCAGGTATTATTTCCTCCCAGGGCAGTGCCCTGGTTCCCTGATAAAGCTCCTCAAATGTGAAAGCATCAAACTCGCCAACGGAAATAAGGATACGTTCGGCGGTTCGCAGAAAGATATTGGCTCTCGGAACGGCATCGTTCTTTCCCTTAAAGGTCACTCTTCCGTCCTGAACATTATCTATTTCAAATCCCAGGGAGACTATCTCCCTTTTTAATACGCTCTCCAGTCCGAAGTGACAGGGAGCGATCAGCCTGAATTCATCCATGGGCTATATTGTAATGAAACGGAGCCTGTTTGACAAGCAAAACTGCCTGCTTCGATCAAACCTTCAATCAAGCCTCAGTTCCCGGCTTCAATACCGTACACCGCCATCCTGCTATCATCTCCCGAATACTCACAGGTAACAAGGATAACGATCCGTCCGTCCTCCGGGATATCCTTGATGTCCGTATCGTAGAGGGACATTTGCCGGGCCTTTTTAATTATGGCTTCACTGTTTTCCTCCCCGTCTCCCACTCCGGGTATCATATCGAAATCCGCGAAAAAAGCGGAAAAAATCCGGTAATCCTTTTTTCCTTCAAAGGTATATACCGTGAAATCCGGGAAGCTTCTGAAATACTCTTCATCCCTGTACTTTAGAAGCGGATGGAACATGCTGCCGTCCTTCATATTATGCCCGTAGATCACGGTACAGGGACAGCGGAAGGGCGGAACCGACTCCTTATCGGCGAAAAAGCTTCCGGCTTTTCCCTCCGTCCCGTCGAAACGGTGTGTGAGATAAAAATCATCATCAAAGGCCTGTGCCACAGGTCCGTCAATATCCCCGTTACAGGCATACAACCATCCCACAGCATCAGGATTTATTTGACGTAATGAATTTAGATCGATACCGCTTCCGTTCCTCACTCCGGCATCCTCTGCCCTGACGCTCTCCCTCAGTACCTCATAGCTCATCCTGTCGGATAAGTATTCCCGCCCGTAAAATACAAGGCGCATTGTTACGGCAATTATTGCGGCAAGGATGATAACGGCAAGAAGCGCAAGGATACGGGTTCCCCTGTCACCCCTTTTCATTTTTTCTTTTCCGGAAGAGCAGTGTTAAGACCACTCCGAACAGCAGAAGGAGTACCGCGAGAAGGGTAAGTAAAAGCTCTACAGGCGTATCATCCCCGGTTCTTATACCCTTTCGTAAATTACTGTTCCCGCTTATTTCTCCATCTTCGTCAGAAATAATCCCTCCGGAGGGAACTGTTCCGGATAGCACAGCCGCCTCTCCCGCTTCGATCACTTCCCCGGAGTGACTGTGGCTGTGCTTAGCGCTTCCCCCTGCATTGGTGGCTAAAGCGGCGGTTTTGTTTGTATTTTCACCGGAGCCTCCGGAGTTTCCTCCTCCGTTATTATCCTGAACCGGAGGTTTCGATGGATCGGGTCCGGGTGCCGGAATAGGAGCAGGTTCCGGGTCAGGCTCAGGGTTCGTATCAGGATCCGGAGCAGGAGCAGGATTCGGAGCAGGCTCAGGGTTCGGAGCAGGATCCGGTTCCGGAGCAGGCTCAGGGTTTGGAGCAGGCTCAGGGTTCGGAGCAGGCTCAGGTTCAGGAGCAGGATCCGGCTTTGGACCGGGTGCCGGAGCAGGCCCGGGTTCCTGATCGGGCGCCTTGAAGTTTACCTCCACCAGAACCTTATGCGGCATCTCCTTATAATCGTTTGCCAGAGTAAGAACCACCGAACCGTTGAGAACGGTGATATGCTTAAACTTCCCGGTTTTTATAAGGGGCGCCCAGACACTTTCAAATTTCTCCCTTGCGGCTTTCTCTTCTTCCGTCTCATTTTCAGGCGTATCATTGCCGCTCAGATCCGCTTCGGGTCTGTCGTTTCCGCTGACTCCCGACCCGGAGGTATTGTCATTATCACTCACGGCATCATTTCCGGATGCACTTCCGTCTGCCGTGCTGTTTCCGGAAACATCATTATCACTGACATTATTACCGGAGGCTGAATTTCCGCTTACCTCATCACTTATGGAACCCGTATAGGGAAGCTCATCCTCCTCATTGATATAGCCGGTTACTTTGATGTACCCCTCGGGCTTACTTTCGTCAGGCTCCATATTATCCCACCATTTAATGGTGAGGGAGTCTCCGTATCTGTAGCCGTTAGCTGTATCCGGCTCAAACTCAACGGACATGGCCTGTTCAATATAGCGTGTTTCCGTCCCAATGTAGCTCCAGGAATCTTTTCCTATCTTATCACTGCGGTCAACGCAGATCCACCTTTTATAGATCTTTACCCTGCCGCCCTTTGTGATCTCTCCGTTATCACTAATGCCGCTTTCAGTGGTGTTTTTGACCTTCAGGTGGTAGCTGTCCGGATCGAAGAGCCTGTTGGTAAAGATAACCTTCGGAGGGATCTCTCCTATTCCGGCGATCTTCCCCTTTGCAGCACCCTTCCGGTAAATTCCGTTTTCTGAAATAAAGTATGTGTTTTCCGTTTCCCCCGTCACCGTTGCGGGAACTGTGTTGTATCTCGCTCTGCATTCATCAGTAAGGCTGCCCCGGATATTCTTTATTCCGCAAAGGTCGTAGCCGTAAACCGGATCCTCACTGTCTCCCGTAGGATCCTCGGTGACCTCATAGTAGTATCTTGAATTGATCCCGGTAAGCACTGCGGTCTGACCTGCCTTTAGCTTTATCTTTCCGTTTTCTGCCTTAACGGGACTGCCGAAATAAGTACTGTCATCCTTAAAGGCTTCATCCCGAAGCTGTCCCGATGAAAGGCTTGTAACGTCCCCGCTCTTACAGATCCTGTAATAGCCCTCAAAAGGAGCCATGGTAGCGTCAGGTCTTTTAAGAGTAACATTAAAGGTGAATGTGTCGTTAAAATCAGGCTCTGATGGATCCCACTTTTCTATCACCTTTTCAATTATCAGGGAGCCGTCATTCTTCATTACTGTATTTAAGATGTCGGTCTCATCCTTCCTTACACCGTAATTATGTGATACAGCATAGTAATCCCTGAGGGTAAAGCCGTCATATTTTCTGTTGATGTCCTCCGTCACCATATATTTGATCTCTTTCGGAGAATTGGGATTGGCGTCATCACCGTAGGCATACTTCGGAAGATCCGTAAAGCTATAGGTCCAGGTGTCTCCCCCGTCACTCTTTACGGGCGAAATCCCCGTACCCGAAAGATTTGAATACGGACTTACTCCAAAGGGCTTCTTATCGGTCATTCCCCCGAGGAAGCGCTTGTTAAAGCTGTCAATGCTGCCGGTCACTGCTGTATTCTCACTCACATATAAGGTGATCTCATCCGGCCTTATCTTCAGGCTGTCACTATAGTCATTCCATCTCTTAACGGCTCTTGCATCCTTTGTTATAAGGGTATTGGTGACAATTGTCTTATACCCTTTATACCCTTCAGCCTCACTGTAGCTATGGACATAGCCCGTCTCATCACCGGTATTTGTCTTTTTGTATTCGGCTGCCGAAGGGTCAAGGCTGTAGCCGAAGGGCACATAGGGTTTTCCCGACTCATCAGTTTCGATAAATCTGTAGTCATACTTAATAATGGCTCCCGCGTATGCCTTATAGTGGGGAAGCTTGTGAAGGATGCCCTTCCAGCTGACATTCTCATCAAGCTTTATGACGGCCCTTTGGGCTTCCTTACCCTTTCCGATCATCTCCTTTGCAGAAGCATTATCCGGGATATCATTCCAGGTCACGGCTTCATAGCTTCCTCCGTTTTCCCTTCTCTGAAGGAGGAGGTTTACACTCACCGGCCTTGTCTTATATTTATTCTCCTGATCACTCCAAAGCTTCTCTGCATAGGCGCTTGTGTATGGCGTATTTATGACTGTTACTTCAAACATAGCTCCGCCGGGTAAATTCTTTACCTCTCCGGGATCTGTCAGGCTTCGTCCGTCTCCTGTTTTATAAACCGTGGAAAAGCTCTCACTCCTGTTCTCACTCACATAATATATGATCTCTTTTCCGTCCTTATTGTAGAGAGGCAGTCCCGAAAAGACCACGGTTCCGTTGCCGTTTAAGGTCTTTTCCGCAGCATTTCCGCTTATCTTATATATGCTTAAGTTTCCGGCATCCGTATCGCTGCCGTTAACCGCATTTTTACTGTAGAGGCTTACGTTTACGTCCACGATATCCGGCTGCGAATCCGTATTCCAGAGCTTATTAACGCTTATATCGCTGCGCCTTATCAGCCGGTTGGTAACGACAGACTTATGCTCTGAATCATTACTGAAGTCATAGCTGTAGCCCTCGTCATCAGCTGCAACTCCTTTTGTTCCGTCAGCCCTTAATGTATAGCCATTCGGTATATTATTCTCCGAAAGCCTGTACTGGTACTTTGTCCCTGTGCCTCCGTTCAGGACATAGAGAGGAAGCTTTGAAACCGTCTTTGCTGCCCAGTTTTCACTCTTTTTAAGAGTCACGGTCACGGGATCTGTTGAAGCAGTTTCCGACGGATCCGTCTTTTTATGCTCAGCCTTCGTTACGGTTTCCCAATTCTCTCCTACCGGCACATTTCCTGCCGGATCCACCTTCCGTCTCTGAAGCGTAAATACACGGCTGTCAGGCCTTAAGCCGTAGGCATCATTATCGTCTGACCAGTTCTTTGACACGCTGACACTTGTCAAGGGTGTATTTATGATATTAACATAGAAAGCCTTATCGGAGTCTGAAGGAGCCGTACTGCTGTGGGGAAGCTGATCTAAAGGCACTGCATTACCGGGAACCGCTGTTCCCGTAGATGAAGCATACTGTGTCTTAAAGCTGCCCGTAGTCTCCTCCTTAACATAGTAGACTATAAGCTCGTGGTTTTTATTATACTTGGGAAGCCCCTGACAGGAGTATGCAGAACTTCCGTCCGTAAATGTCACTTCATTAACGGAATTAACGGAAAGAGAAAGCTTTGTAAGGGTTGACTCCTCTGAGGGGTCTACCACTGCGGATGCTGCGCTTCCTCCCGTATAATTCTTACTGTAAAGTGCTGCCGTAACTCCGTCGTGTCCCGCAGTTTTCCCGTCATTCCAGATCTTTCGGACGATAACCGGCTTTTCCCTCAAAATGATCTTATTGGTGATGGTCGTGGAATAAGCAATGACTTCATTTGAAGCATCCCTGACCGCGTTACTATGGGAAACGGAATATGAACCTCCGGATCCGGTAAGAGCATTGTCTGAGCTTGAATAAACGTCGTCAAGCCCTGTATTTCCGCCATCGCCCGTTCCTATCTTTGTTTCAACGGCGCGGTATTTATATATTTTCGAGATACCACTCCCGTAATACTTCGGAAGATTATTATAAGTATGAACCCACACGTCCGGATCGGAGGGATCCTGATCGGCAGCCTTTGTCATTGTTCTTTTTACAAGCTGTGTCCAGGTAGCTCCGTCATTTGTTGATTTATCAATCCGGATAGTCAGCCTTTCCGGCCTTAATCCCGCGGAATCACCGTTATCCTCCCACTTCTTGATGACATTAAGGCTCACTACGGCTCTTCCGGTATCCAGCTGGTTTACTATCAATCTGGTTTCGCTTGTCGGCAGTGTTATATCTGCGGGATCGTATACCTTATAGTTTCCGGCTTCCACAGGCGCAAAGTAGCTTCCGCTGTCCGGCGCATCCTTCCCGTTCGGTGTCCATTGGGCATTTGCGCTGACTGCAGGATAAGATACCGTTATGGCAGCTCCCGTTCCCGGTCTTATCTCCGTTTCAACGATCCGGTATTCATATTTTTCACCCGCTGCAGAGCCGTTATTTGCTGAGATAGGGAGTTTAGTGAATTTTTGCGTCCACTTATTAGTCTTATTCAGGATGTTACCCGATATATATTTTGAAAATGGACCTGTATTTCCGAGACGCCGCTCCACATCAAAGACAACCGCTCCCTCTCTCATCCCGTAGTCGTCATTAAAATCATCCCACTGCTTACGGACACTGAATTCACCCTTTAGCTCGTTTCCCAGAGCGTGTGTCATTTTAAGCACCCTGTGGTCATTGTCATCAGGTTCGCCGGGAGTGGCTATATCCGCGCTATTATAAATTGTACTCCTTGTTGCCTTGTAATTTGCCTTAACAAAAGCAGTATTAAAGATTTCCTCAACATAATAGGTATATACATTTCCGTTTGCCGAATAAAATGGAACCGGCTTATTAAAGGACACGGTGTAATACCAATTATTAGGACTTAAGGAGTCTGCAGATACATTTATTATGCTGTAGTCCGTCCCTTCATTGAAGCTCACTGTTTCCGGATTCTTCTTATCCTTTCCGGACTGGGTCTTTGCCACGGCTCTTATGTCAAAGCTTAAGGCTCTCGTAGTTTTGCTGCTTTCATCCGAAAGCTTTGGAACCATCGCTTTGCTTTCATCCTTACCGTTTCCGGTCTGGGTATTCCATATCTTTTCAAACTTAAGGGTCAGAAAGCCCATCTGCTTATAGGTATTTCTGAAGGTTTCTTCCTTGATGTTATCCCCTGCACCTGTATTCGCGATATTTATTCCGCTGTTTGCAAAGGCTACGCCCACATAGGACGAGTTTTCGCTTAAAGCGGTATTCCCGGCGGCGGGACCGCTGCCGTTATCACTTACGGCTGACGGATCTTTTCCGTTAAGCGCAACCTTATATCCCGGCATATCATCTATCATTTCCACGGCATAGTAAGCATAGATACGTCCGCTTGGCGCAAATATAGGAAAATCGGTCCAGTTAATCTCCGAGTTGATCTCCGAAGCCGGTTTTTCCAGGGTGTTTTCCGAGATCAGCTCCAGGTCATTGCCGCTTATATCGAAGGCTGCCGCCGCCGTAGCGGAGGATGAAGGATCTGAAAGGCTGCTGTCATCCTCTGCGTAATGCAGTGCTTTGTACCCATGTCCGTCATCTGAAAGCTCCTTACGGTAGAGCCTGAAGGTCGCCTTGGCTTTGACGGTTCTGTTGTTAAGGAGTTCCTCCACCTTCCACTGCTTTGTGATCCTGAAGCTCCTCTTGTTTGTTTCAGCATCGAGCTTATAATGATTTGCAATGTCAGTGGTATTGTCGGAATAATTCGGTATCATTATGTCCGCAGGGAGCTCATTATCAAATACATTATAGATGCACTCGCTAACCGTATATTTATAGAGGGCTCCCATGTCGTCATACTTAGGGAAGTTTACATAAGAATCAGGCGTGGTATTATCCGCCTTATAGGTTCCGAATATATACATGGACTTGGCCGCATTAAGCTTCCTTGGTGACTCTGAGCCGTCATTTGCAGAAATTGCTTCCACAGCATGCGCGGAGTAAGCCGCCTTCTTCTCTTCAAGATTCGCGGCTCCCGAAACAACCGGAACCTTATGAGCATGATCATATTCACTGTCCCTGAAAAGATATATGTAGGCAGAAGGGAGCCTGTCCACCTCTATCCCCTCCGGGATATTGATCCAGAGCTTCCTTCCCTCAATATGTATGCTGTCATGGATGGTACTGACACCGAAGCTCTTCTCCTTTATAAGTAGGGTTCCGTCGGCAGCGGCCACATCATCTTTAGACACTCCGTTTTTTACAATTATCTGCCCCGAATTGGCAGAAACCACAGCAGTATTAAGATCACTCAGGGCTTCTGCCGCATTAAAAAGGGGTTCCGAATAGTGATCTACACTGTAGCCTATGACGTCATTATTAAGGGTCTCCGCCACATAATACTCATACACGTTTCCGCTAACATCTGCCGCAGGGACACCGCTGAAGATGGCCTTCTGTATGAATTTGTTTCCGCTTACCACATCCACCCAGCGCTCGGTATAGCTGCCTTTATAGGGGATTATCTTTCCTCCGTCACCGCCGTTATAATAGAGTGTAAAGAATACATCCGGCCTCTGGTCGTTCTTTGCCTTGTCATGCCAGATGCAGTAGAATTCCACATCCTCTCTGTCTCCCGCTGCCCTGTTGGTATGACCTGAATTCTCACTTATTAGAAAGCTCTTCGTGCCGTCCTTACCCAGGTCATGGGTCCCGGATATTTCTGTTAAGGTTGAGGTCTCCTGATTCTCCGACACCACATAGCCTGTCTTTGTGGTGTCTTCCGTAGCGCTTAAGAGAACCTCCGTCTTACTGTCCGGTGTATCCGCTTTATTCTCATTCCCCTCCGGATCGCATTTGGTCTCATTCGTCACCGGAGTTCCCTTACAGATATATTCCTTTAAACTGTAGACATAGTTATTTCCGCTTAAGTCATAGGCGGGATAGTATTCACCGTTATTTGTAAACTCTACGGTAAGATCTGTTCCGCTTGTTAAGGTAACCCTGTCCGGCATATATGTGGGTATATCCCTATAGGCGATCTCCTTTTCAACCCCGCTTTCCTCCCGGAAAAGCGCGACACGGAGAAAATCCCCACGGCTCTTCAGGGCATTATCGGAATCTATCCATTTCTTTTTGAAGCTGAAGGATCTGCTGCCCACACGGGTATTCGTAATGGTGAAGCTCCCGTTCTCCTTCGTCACGCTGACCCTGTAGCCCGGCTTAAAGCTATCCCCGCTAACAACGGCATCTACAGTTCCCCCGGAAACGGTTTTGTTGTTCGAAACAAAGCCTATATTGTTAAGAAATCTGTCGTAATCTTTGGTATTCTCATTGTAAAGCGCTGCCTTTATGGCGAGGCGGTTATTTATTGCCTCGGTTCGCATCGCTTTCTGCTCCTCGCTTGTGGCTTCATTGAATGCGGACATCTGATTCTCAGAGATAAAGTCTGCCCCGTCCACCCAGATATATGAATTGTAGTCGTTCCCGGAGGTAAGAAGCACATTGTAAGGATGCTCCGGCTCATTGCCGCTCAGCGCCGCCGGTTTGAAATTGCCCTCGTCATCATAGGTTCCGAGCCACACCCTGACAGGCGACCTCTGGGAATTGTCGGAATCGTCATGCCAGATCTTTTCTATCCTGAGCCTTGTCTTTACGGTTTCAGAGCCGATGTGGTTACTGATATGGAGCTTTATCTCCTTTCCTCTTATATCCCTGTCATATTCCTCCGTATAATGAAGCTCCGGATCGTGTGAAGCTACGGCTTTCTCGTCCAGCGTATAGATATACTGCCTTCCGTCCCCTGTATATGCGGGAACGGTCATAGCAGCGCTTTTCCAGGTGTATCCGTCATTTTCTATGGTATATGAATTTGTAGAAATAAGAGCCGGATCCGATGATGTGACCTCCATCTCTCCGCTTCCGGAGGTCTCTCCAGCGGGACTAGCGGGCTTTATCATACTTACGGTTGCATATACGCTCTCAGCTTCCCCGTCTATCCTTCTCCTTAATTCAAAGGTGATGTCACCGGTCTTACTGCCTGTTGTACCGATATTCCATCCTGAGCCTGTCCACTTCTTTATGATATAGAGCTTCTTCGTACCGGAAAGCCTGTCCGTAACCCTGATAACAGCGGTCTCCGCCCCATCCCGAAGAACGGTACGGTATTCTGAAGAAGAGCTGTAGGTATGATCCTTTAATTTATAGGTTCTGCTCCAGATCCCTAAAGAATCGCCGGATACCCCGGAACCAAATTCGGCAGGCTCTCCGGTTCCGGCCTTTACTGCTGTTTCAACCGCCCTGTATTCATACCTGTCACCGCTAACGTCATAGAGCTCCTGTGGTGAGAATACTCCTTCTATGGACTTCTTACTTGAGCTGAAGCCTGTTAAGGTCTTTTCCTCCACATCTTTCCATTCCCCGTTTTCTTTTCTCTGCAGCATAAAGGTACATACGGAGCTCACATAGTCGGTCACTGCCGCCACATCCCACTGCTTTATGATCGTCGGAGCTATCTTTGCGCTCCGCACATTTTTAAGTACTTCGCCGTTCTTTACATCCTTTCCGTCGGGATAAACTGTTCTGTAGAGCCCGGAATCCGATACCTCCGTCACATAATAGACATACTCATAGCCCATTTCATCGTATTTAGGGAAGCTGTCGGATGAGAATTTGGAGAGGTCTATCCTTATACTGTTATTTCCCGCGTCTCCGACATCATTTTCGGAAAGCCTTAAGGTATACTGCTTCGCATCCTTTGTAACGGGAGCTCCCGCAGCTATCCCCTTATTCACGGGATATCTCCAGAGATAGAGTGTTATCCCCTTTTCTATGGCAGCCTTTCTTCTCTCAAGATCGCCGCCGTCAAGCCATTTCTTATCAAAGGAAAACTCCGCATTGTCCGTGACCGTGGCATATATGGTTTCCCCTGAGTAGCACTTATCTGAATCGGAGCTGAAGCTTCCGTTGTCGTAGGTGAATTTGAATTTCGTGTTATTTTCGCTGTAATAAAAGGGATTACTCTCCATTACCGTATAATAGGTGATCGCATCCCCGTTTTCCGCATAGAGCGGGAAGCCCTTTATACTGTAGCTCCAAACCCTGTTTCCGCTCTCCGTGCTTTCATTCCAGCTAACGGCGTAGCCGGAAACAGTTGTTTCCTCTGCAGCAATGTCCCCCTTTTTTCTGTAGAGCTTCATTCCCGCAGCTGTAAAAAGGGAATCACCGGGAAGCAAAGGCAGCAGGGAATTATCCGATATACGCCATACTATCCTTCCGCTGATACCGTCGGTATAGGTAAAGGTAAGCTTTGCATCGCTGTCCCCGGATATTAAGATATAGCCGTCATCGCTAATATTGTAGCAGCCCTTCCTGTCCTCCCCGTCATTTAAGAGCTTTTCATTGGGTCTGATGTACCATTCATAGGTAGTACCATCCTCCTTATTCTTTGGAAGGTTAGAATATGCAACGCTCCAGGAGCTGAAGGAGGCATAGCTGACTTTGGGGTGGTTTGAGCCCGGAGCTACGAGTATCGGAGAGTTATCACTCACAAGGGTATAGCTGTCCCCCTCCTTTACATAGAGGTCTATACCTGAAGCTATCTCATCCTCTCCCCCGCTCCTTATATAGTATCCCTTGGAATAGGGTCTCTTATCGGCATAATTCCGGTTATCCTGCCATTCTATGGTAAAGTGCGGCTTTACAAGCTCAAGTATCTTATGATTTACCGTGACTTCCGATGTACTCCATTCGGTATTATTGGGATCCTTAACGGGAGAAAGGACTCCGTAGGTTTTTACTCCGTCACTGGAGATTGTCCCGGTGATCTCTGGAAGGTACCCGTTTACGGTCTTTTCAACCGTAACTCCGTAAAAGCCTTCAGGCATCTCATAGGTTCCGTTCCCGCCGTCATTTACATTGCCTGTCATGCCCTTTAAGTATACCGGGACATTATTGAAGTCAAAGACGAGTGATGCCTTGTTATCCGTAATATTATTAATGGTAAGCTCATTAGAGAGAAGCTCTATGATCTCACTGTTCTCACTGTCACCGGCCTTCAGCTTTTCTTTTTTTATGTTTCCGTAGATCGTGACCTTTACCGTATCCCCGGGATAAATAAGAGATGCATCTGAAAAATTCACATTTATCCGCTGTGAAAAATAAAGATCTGCTGCCGGCTCATTGTAAACAATGTTTCCCGACCCCAGTAAAAGGATAAACGGAGAGAATCCCTCCGTTTCAAATTCGATGTCCCCGTCATTTCCGACTTCCACATCTACAGATTCGTTATTGTCCTCAGAGGTAACATGGATAAGCTCCATATCTCCCTCTTTAAGAAGCTCCTTATCCACGGTTTCCGGAGGCTCTATGGTGACCCTTACGCTCTCATCCGGCTGGATCTCCTCCTCTCCGCATAATAAGGTAATGTCATAGGCAAGGAGCACTGCCTTATCCTTCCCCTCATCCTCTACGAGTTCCCTCGCCTCCGCCTTTCCGATCTCACTTACTCTTAAGACTGTACCCTTCGGCAGCAGTCCTTCTACCCTGACACCGTTGCTTTCAAGTACCGTATGCTCCTTTTCAGTTCCGATCCCGTCTCCGGATACGTCCTCTTTTCCGGCTTCATCTCCGGATACGCTTTTCCTTTCAGCTTCATCCTCTTTTCCTGCTTCGTCTCCGGATACGCTTTTCCTTTCAGCTTCATCCTCTTTTCCGGCTTCATCTCCGGAAACGCTTTTCTTTTCAGCTTCACCCTCTTTTCCTGCTTCGTCTCCGGATACGCTTTTCTTTTCTGCATCCGTATTCAAAGCATCGGGAGAAGACACCGTGCTCTCCTCCCCGGATTCTTCCTCCCCGGAAGTAATATTTTCCTTCTCATCCTTATTCCGGGTATCCTGTGACGAAACAGATTCCCCGTCCCTTAGGGAAGTATCCTCCGTCGAAGGCTCCGCCCCGGCAGGCGCTCCCCCGTTTGCATTTTCATATCCGCACTTGGTGCATTTTCCGTTTATGTCAAAGCTGCAGTTTTCCGTGCGCTTTTCCTTACAGCCTTCGACAGTACAGAAAACGGTATGGGTACCGTCCGCATTTGATACATACTTCTCAAATACATGGGAATGTCCCTCGCTGCCATCGGCTTTTTCTTCCGTGTTTTCAGGGACTGCCGTGTTTTCCTCCGTTTTTTCCTCTGTACCTTCCTTCTTTTCCGCTTTTTCTTCCTGTTCTGCGCCGCTTTCTTCCCTTTTATCTTCCCTGTTTTCTTCCTCTTCCTTTCTTTCTTCCTGTTTCTCCTCTTTATCTTCCTCTTCCTTTTTCTCTTCCTTTTTCTCTTCTTTATCTTCCTTATCGTTTTCCTTTTTTTCTTCTTCCTTATCTTCTTTTTTCTCCTCTTCCCTTTCTTCCTCCTGCTTTTCCTTCTCCCCGGATGGATCCTGGGAAGCATTTGAATCCCGGTCGTCCGCGGATCCCCCGTCTGACACCCCGGTGCTCACGTTGTCATCAGCATAAATAAATGAACTCCCTGTATCCGCCGTCAGCCCGGAAAACAGCAAAACCAGCGCAAGCAGAACACTCACGCTCCTTTTTCTGGTTCTAAGAATATATTTTATAAGATTCATTATGGACCTCTTTATCTGAAACTCCGCTGCAATCCCCTGCGGTCAAATTTTCCGTCCTGAGCGCCAGGGAAAGAACTTTCACCCCCCGGCAATAAGACGCACAAAAAAATAAGACCGCATTGCAGGATGCGACTTATCAATTTAACCACCCTTATGTATACATTGTATAACAATCAGGAGCGATTGCAAGCTATGTATTATAAGAAATACAATGATTAGGACAGTAAAGTAAAACCCTGTGGGGGAACCACAGGGTTTTGAGGGGAGTATAAATATTTATAAAGGGGTTGTTCTAAAGGGAATCTAAAGGTAAACTCCCTTTACGAAAAAGATTCTAGCATAAACTCGGAGTATATGCAACACTTTATTTACAATTTTATAAACTTTTTTTACAAATCTAATCCCACCTTAACGGATTCAGTATCCACCAGAGAACCGCCGCGGCGACAATGGCCGGCCAGAAAGCCAGGATAAAGGAGCCGACGAGCCATACCGCAAAGGCGAATATCGCAAAAAAGATGATAAGGATTAAGGCAAGAACAGCCAGAGCTTTCAGGCCGCTGATCCTTGTATATCTGAATCCTCCGTATCCGCTGCCTGTCTGCTGCTCATCGGAAGTGTCACTTCCTCCCTGCTCATCAAACACTCTTTCGCTCCCGCGCTTCACACTGAATTCCGACGTGTCTATAATGGTCCTTGCGATAAGCCTGGGATCCCCCAGCTCCTCCATTATCTCTTCATCCGTCCTGCCCTTTCTTCTTTCCGTGGCGATATATTCCTCATAATACCTGATGTTTTCGGTAACTGAAGAAGGGCTGATACTACCGCTCAAAGCTTCTCTTAATTCACTTAGAAATTGTTCTCTGTTCATACCCTGTATGATAACACACCTTTACGGATTTCGCATCTAAGGATAAGCGCATCGTTACAATTTAAGCGTACCGCCGGTACCATTAATTGCAATGCATCCCATTCTTAACCGTTTTCGTTCTATTTATAAACCGCCCGCTCCATTCTCCGAGATCATAAACAATTTTCTTGCATTATCAGCGGTTTTTGTGTATACTTTCTTTAATGACGGTGCGTGATCCCGCCCATTTTCTTAAACGTTTTAGTCCGCGAGATCAGGCTCATTATCTGAAAACATCGGACGCCATCCCCAGAAAGGAGAAAAAGTCATGAAATACGGTTCATTCGACGACAAAGCCCGGGAGTATGTGATCGATACCCCAAGGACCCCCTTACCCTGGATAAATTATCTCGGGAACAGGGATTTCTTCTCTTTGATCTCCAATACCTGCGGCGGCTATTCCTTCTATAAGGATGCAAAGCTCCTCCGGCTTACCCGCTACCGCTACAATGCCTGTCCTACGGATACCAATGGCCGGTATTTCTATATAAAGGACGGCGATACCGTATGGAATCCGGGCTGGCAGCCCTCCAAGACAGAGCTTGACTCATATGAATGCCGGCATGGTCTGGGCTACAGCAGCTTCAATTCTTCAAGGAACGGTGTCAGCGCTTCGCTTCTTACCTTTGTTCCTATGAATGACAGCTGCGAAATCTCGAGGCTCATCCTGAAAAATGAAGGGAGTGTAAGAAAAAGCCTCACCCTCTTCTCCTATGTGGAGTTCTGCCTCTGGAATGCGATGGATGACATGACAAATTTCCAGAGAAACCTTTCCACCGGAGAGGTGGAGGTCATAGGCTCCACGATTTTCCATAAGACCGAATACCGGGAGCGCCGTAATCACTACGCGATCTGGCATGTGAATACGGATATAGACGGCTTTGATACCAGCCGGGATGATTTCCTCGGCGTGTACAACGGCCCCGACAGACCGGATGCGGTTAAAAACGGACACTGCAGTGGCTCTGTTGCCAGCGGCTGGTATCCTGTGGGAGTGCATGAGATCGGCCTTACTCTTGAACCCGGAGAGGAAAGATCCTTTATCTTTATTCTCGGCTACTGTGAAAATCCCGAGGATGACAAATGGGAAGATAGGAACATAATTAACAAGCACCCCGCTAATGAGCTTATTTCCAGATATTCGAAGGATGAGGACGTTGACAAAGCCATAAATGAATTAAAGGACTATTGGACCGCCCTCCTTTCGAAATACAAGGTGGAGAGCTCCAACCCCCACGTTAACCGTATGGTGAATATCTGGAACCAGTACCAGTGCATGGTGACCTTTAATATGTCCCGATCCGCTTCCTATTATGAGTCCGGCATAGGCCGCGGCATGGGCTTCCGTGACTCCTGCCAGGATCTCCTCGGCTTTGTGCATCTTATCCCCGACAGGGCAAGGGAAAGGATAATCGACATCGCCTCCACCCAGTTTGAGGACGGCAGCGCCTACCATCAGTACCAGCCCCTCACGAAAAAGGGAAATTCCGACATAGGCTCCGGCTTTAATGACGATCCCCTGTGGCTTATTGCGGGAACAAGCGCATACATAAGGGAGACCGGCGACAGCTCCATACTTGATGAGACCGTGCCTTACGACAACGACATGTCGGTTGCCACCTCCCTTTTTGAGCATCTGAAGCGCTCCTTTGACTATATCGTAAACCACAAGGGTCCGCATGGTCTCCCCCTTATAGGCCGTGCTGACTGGAATGACTGCCTGAACCTGAACTGCTTCTCGGAGCATCCCGGAGAATCCTTCCAGACCTTCGGTCCTTCGGAAGGTCCTGTTGCGGAATCTGTTTTCATAGCCGGAATGTTCGTAAAATACGGGCGTGAATACGCGGATCTCTGCGCCCTTACCGGAAGGAACGATGAGGAGAAAAGAGCCCTTAGTGAAGTAAAGGAAATGGAAAAGACTATTCTCGACTCCGGCTGGGACGGGGAATGGTTCCTGAGAGCCTACGATGCTAATGGCAATAAGGTCGGGAGCCGGGAATGTGATGAAGGAAAGATCTATATAGAGCCACAGGGCTTCTGCGTGCTTGCCGGTGTCGGAAAAGACAGCGGTGAAGCGGAGCAGGCTCTCTCCTCCGTGGAAAAGCATCTTGACAGCAAGTACGGGATAATGATACTGCAGCCCGCTTACACAAGATATCATCTGGAGCTTGGTGAGATCTCCTCCTATCCGCCGGGATATAAGGAAAACGCAGGGATCTTCTGTCATAATAACCCCTGGGTCTCTATCGCGGAGACGGTTCTCGGTCACGGCGACAGAGCCTTTGAGATCTACAAAAAGACCTGCCCCTCCTATCTCGAGGATATAAGTGATATCCACAGGACCGAGCCCTATGTTTATTCGCAGATGGTAGCCGGAAGGGATGCGAAATTCTTCGGACAGGGAAAGAACAGCTGGCTTACCGGCACCGCTGCCTGGACCTTCACAGACATCTCCCAGTACATACTGGGCGTTTACCCGACCTTAAAGGGTCTCTCTATTGACCCCTGTGTTCCAAAGGACTTCGGAAACTATAAGCTAAGGAGAGAGTTTAGAGGCGCCGTCTACAATATAGAGGTACACACCAACGGAAACGAAAAGGGTGTTAAAAAGCTTACCGTTAACGGGAATACGATAGAGAACAGCACCGTGATCCCGTATGATGAAAATGTTAAGGAATATACGGTGGTTGTTGAAATGTGACGGGTGAGGGCAGCCAAATTGACAGCGAAGGATCTTCCACACTATGTTCAAGATTCTTCGCTTCGCTCAGAATGACATCACCTCGCCGGTGGCAGCATCCTCAGAATGACATCACCTCGCCGGTGGCAGCATCCTCAGAATGACATCACCTCGCCGGTGGCAGCATCTTCAATATACTTTTCCTCATCCTTCTGCGTCTAAGGCCTCTGTAGATCTGAATTAATAAAAACAGCACTATCAGCGCGGCGACTACTGATATGAAAATGACATTTCTGATATCCGGCCTTGCCTTGATTATGTAGAATTCCCCGCTTTCTTCGCTTAAGCTGTAGGGGAAAACCATATAGCGTCCGTCTCTTTCCGTAGGGAGCAGGCTGAAGCCGCCTTCCTCATTCCGTACCGCCGCACTGTCTCCATCCCCGTATTCATCGGCAAGGAGACGGACCGTGACGGCATTTTCAACAGGAGGGTAGACAGATACAATGCTGAAGTCATATTTCGTAAGGACAGCTTCATAGCCATCCGGCAGGACATCTTTATTATCTCCCCCATCCGCACTTTCATAGGATACATAGTCATCCTTGTGGAACTTCCCTGAGATCAGCATATGGGGAAAGGGCTCCCTTGATGATACCGTGGTGGCATAGGACTCGTATACCGCGTTTACGACCGTATTCTGCCTTATGTCATTTAATTCCGTATCCTCCCATTCGCCGAACTTATCCTCTTTATTTTTAAGCTCCGGATAATCCTGATCCGAAACAGATCCCCCGTAGGGTACCTCCAGGGTCTTTATGACCTCCCCCTCTGACAGGAAGGTTACCGTCATTTTCTTACTCTCCTCCGGAACCCCGGGAAGAGTGATAAATTCCCGATAGCTCACGACCCTTGCCTCGTCCTCGAAGGTAAGGCCGTTTACCGCCCCAAGGGAATCATCCACAAATATATTGCCGGATACGCTTTTTTCTTCCGTGTCCACGTCTCCCGCTATGGCGCCGTATTTTCCCTTCGCCCCCTCCTCTATTGTGGCGAGAGCCTTATTGTCGTGAAGCTTAACGCCGTAGCCCGCGATACCTCCCACATATTCATTTCCGGAGACCCTTGCCATTGAAAAGGAGTCTCTTATCATAAATCCGCTCTTTCCGGCTATCCCACCGGCGTAATTCCCCTTTTCGGACTGAACGGAGCCAAAGTTTTCCGATGACTCCACCGCTCCTATATCCAGCTTTCCTGCTATGCCCCCGGCACAGTCATTCTTTACGGTCACGCTGCCATAGTTTTTGCAGCCGGTGATAGTCGCTCTTTTTTCTCTTATCCTGTTAAGACTGTAATCCCCGGAGGACTCCACCTTGAAATCGGAATTGAGGTCAAGATCCGTATCCACCATTCCGGCGATTCCTCCGCCGTTGATATCCGTAATAATGCTGCCGTGATTTACGGACTTTGTTATCCTTCCCTTTGCGGGAGTACTGTCCGGGTCATCCGACATATCATCAAAGATATCGTTGATATCCTTTGTATTCCTTAATCTGTCTATCTCGTTCCTTAATTCCTCAAAGCCCTCGTTTATATCCACGCTTAAGTCCGAAAGCGAGGAGGTGATGCTGTCCATCCTGCCGCGGACAACCTTATCCGCACCCTTAAGGGCGTCGCTTAAGTCATCCATATATTCCGCTATGGTATCGGTCTGGTTTGTAAGATCGTCGTCGGTTCCCCTGATATCGCTTTTATAGCTGTCGTAGGCACCCCTAAGAAAATCATCAAAGGAATTGCTTTCATCCCTGAGCCTTGATGCCGCCTTTCTTACCTCGTTATATTCCTTTCCCGCATTCTTTAAAAGCTTAAGGAGGTTTACGCTCTGCTCATCAATGTCCCTTGATACTGTCCTTACCCTGCTTACATAGCTTCCGGGATCAATGATAACCCCCTCCGAGGCGGCTTTTTCCGCGGCGGACATAAGCTTTTCGATCTCTTCCAGGTCACTCGAAAGCGAAGTAAGGGCATCCTTTGCTTTTCCGCTCTTTAAGTTTATGTCGAGACCGTTCACGATATCCCGGATAGCAGTGGTGTGGCTTCTCATATCCGCCTCCATGACATCGTCTTTTCCCCTGTAATAATCCTTATAGCTGCTTATGGAGCCTCTTAAGCCGTCCGCACTCTCCCGGATATTGTCGATATGCTCCTGTATATTGTCGTCTTCATTCTTCAGGTCCTCCTGAAGAAGGGTGATAAGGTCAACAAGCTTATCCGCTTCCTCATCGGCTTTTTTAAGGGAATCTCCGGAAAACTCATCCTTGACATAGGGCTCGAGCTGCCCCGCTATGCCTCCCGTATTCTTCCTTCCGTATATGATCCCAAAGTTTTCCGAGGAATCAATGATACCCCGGTCATATCCCGCTATTCCGCCGCTTTTATAGCCCAGGTGCTCATATCCTACGTTCCCTCTGTTTTCACATTTACTGATCTCTCCCGAGTTTACCCCTGCTATGCCCCCTGTGTAGTTCACCTCCTGCTCATTATTAATGAGCTTCAGGATATCGTCATAGCCCACGTCCATATTGTCGGGAACGAGCTTTTTCAGATTCTCGTTTGAACCTGAGCCCTCATCATCCCCGTTTTCGATCTCCTCCTGCTCTTCTGTCTTCTTCCTTTCGTCATCTATTTCCCAGGCGGTTTTCGATCCCCTGTTGATGCCGCCGAGATTTACGGAGCTGTCAATGATACCCTCATTAAAGCCTGCGATCCCTCCGGTTCTTCTCATTCCGGAAATGCTCCGACACTCATTGGTGCAGCCGATAATGACACCGCTGTCACCGTTCCTTCCGACTATTCCTCCCACAGCTTCAAGCCCGAGGATCTGTCCCCTTACCGTGCAGTTCCTGATGACGCCGTTATTCTCACCGGCGATCCCCCCTATATTCCTCATATCTCCCGAGGGTATAATATTCGTGATAAGTATCAGATCCTTTATCTCGGCACCCTTATTGACCCTGCGGAAAACCCCCACACCGGAGCTTTTTCCGAAATAGGAAAAGCCCATAAGGGTATGTCCTCTCCCGTCAAAGCTTCCCGAAAAGCCCTGTATGGGGCTTATTTCGATTCCGGTCAGATCTATGTTTCCGGTAAGCGCAAAGCTCTTCCCCTGGGTATAGCCGTCATCGCCGGCTTTTTCCGCAAAGTCTGCAAAGTCCTCCGGACTTTCTATCTCAATAACCCGGGTCTCTTCAAGGGTATTATTATCCGCAGCAAAAAGAAGCCCCTCTCCCGTCATCGAAAACAGACAGTTAAATAGGAAAAGAAGGGCCGTAAACAAGGCAAGGCGGCTATTCAGTTTTTCGCCCATCCGTTTTCGCATACTATTCTCTGTCCGTCACAGATACCTCTTCCGCATCCGGCTTCGCTGCTTCCACCGCTTCCACATCCGGCTTCACTTCTGTTTCCTCCGCATCCGGCTTTACACCTGCCTCTTCCGCATCCGGCTTCGCTTCCGGCCCTGCTGTCCCCCGCCTTAAGGTGAGGTTGATATCGCCGTTCATAGTACCCTTAAATTCCCCGATAAGGTATCCTGAGAAATATCCGTTCACCGTACCGTTTATCACCATGGTGCCCGCCGTCCTCTGCAGCGCTGTGCCTGCGAGAGAGCCTCCGAGCTCCGGCGTCTTGACCTTAAAGGAGCTCTTGTCAAATATGGGGTCAAAGATATAGAGAAGCTGCGGCAGTATTATCATGACCATTGCAATGCTGAGAAGCGTCCCCCGTCCGAGGGCTGTTCCAAGGTTTGCGATAACCGCGTTGCTGGTCAGATTCCCGACCAGGAAGCCACAGACCGTAAGTATGGTACCGCTTGTCACTATGGTGGCAAAGGATTCATTTAAGGACCTTATCACCAGCTCCCTCCTGTCGGAGGTTTCCTGCCGAAGGGTAACGTACCTGTTTGTGATGACTATGGCGTAGTCTATGGTAGCCCCCATCTGTATGGAGCTTACTATAAGGTAAGCGAGGAAATAAAGCGGATTGTCGGTGATATTCGGTATAGCAAAGTTTATCCAGATACTACCCTGAATGGTAAGTAAGAGGATAAAGGGAAGGCTTATGCTCTGGAAGGTGAATAGCAGTATAACGCCTACAAAAAATGCCGTAAGCACACTTATGAGCAGATTGTCATTATTGAAGGAGCTTGAAAGATCGGCTGCCGCCGTCGGATCACCCACAACGAAGATCCTGTCCTTATAGAAGGACTGGACCATCTTCCTTATTTCATCCACCTCTCTGTAGGTAGTCTCTCCCTCCACTTCCCCCTTAAGGGTAAAGATGATCCTGGAATGATCCTCGCTTTCAAGCTGCACCCTGGCGGTCTCTATCTGCTCATGGATATCGTCGAGGTCCTTACTCTGCTTTGCGCTTAGGTTAAAGGTACCGGCCTCCTTTTTGTCATAAATGAAATCGATAAGATCCAGAACCGACACTCTGTACTCATCTATTCCGTCGATAAAGGCTCCGTAGCTCTCCTTATCCTGGGCGTAGACCGTGTACAGAAGCTTCGCTATCCCTGCATCCACATCCGCTATTTCCGCGAAATCCCTTGGGTTCACGCTGTCTGTCAGAACATACTCCTTATTGTCTCCGACCTCCACATTGGCAAGAGCCAGAACATCATCGACGTAATCCCTGGATTTCAGGTTCTTTATGATCTCCGCTTCCTTCTCATAATCACCCTTGGGAATGACTATGGCAAGGTTATTTCCGGTTTCAAAGGTCTCGTCTATCCTGTCCTTTGCCTCCACATAAGCCGTCTTTTTCGGACCACGGGCGGTATATTTATCAAAAATATAGGTCGCGGAATTTGAAAGCCTGAAGGCAAAGACTATGATTACAAGAAAGATTATGGGGAAAACATGTCTTGTCCGCACAATGAATTTCCCCCATGCTGTGATCTTCGGAACAAAGCTCTTATGGCGGGTCTTGTCGATATTGTTCCTGAACCACATAATGAGCCCGGGCATAAAGAGGAACACCGAAAGCATTGAGAAAAGAATGGCTTTACAGAGCACAAGCCCCAGATCCTGTCCGATCTTAAACTGCATAAATACCAGCGCCACCATACCTGCCATTGTCGTAAGGGAGCTTGATGATATCTCTATTATTGCCTTGCTTAAGGCTGCCACCACCGCATCCCTCGGCTCCAGCCCCTTATCATGCTCCTCCATATATCTGTGGAACATGATTATGGCATAGTCTATGGCGAGGGCCAGCTGCAAGATTACGTCAACCGAATTTGAAATAAATGAAACGGTACCAAATATATAATTTGTGCCCTTATTCAAAATAGCCGCGGTGACAAAGGTTAACATAAATATCGGAACCTCGGCATAGGTTGAGGAGGTGAATAAGAGTACTCCGAGTATCACGAATACCGCAATCAGAAGTATAAAGCTCACATCAGACTTAAGCTCTGCGGATTCATCCAGATCCACCGTGGTAAATACGTAATTATCGTACTCCTTCACATAATCCCGGACTTCCTTTATTGCCTGCTGCGAAAGCTCCGTATCCTTTTCCTCGTCAAAGGTCAGGGTTATAAGTGCGGCGGAATCGCGGTAATAATCCTCCAGGCTGTCGTCCTTATAATCATCATCCTCGGGATCGTAGAATTTTACGGTATCTACCCCGTCTATCTCCTCAAGCCCCTTTGCCACGATAAAGGCCTGATCATAGGTGATGTTCGCAAGCAGTATCTTCGCGGATCCGTGGGTCTCGAATTCGTTGTCCATGATATCCACGCCCTGCCTTGTCTCCGTATCCTGTGGCAGGTACTTGGTAACATCATCCTCCACGCTTACATCCGATATGCGGACGAGACAGTAGATAATGGCAATAATGAAAAGCACCATAAATGCTTTCCTTCTGTCCACGATAAATGCGGCTAATCTGTACATAAAGCCCTTATTCTCTTCCATCCCGCTATTTGATCTTTTCCTTTCTTTTCCTTAGAAGAGCCGAAATGACAAGCACCAGAACAGTCACGGAGACAGCCGATATAGCTGCGATCACCGCAATGGATCTGACCCTTTCCCTTCCGGTATGGGCAAGATAAAATGTTCCCTGCCCCTTCATCTCGAAAACAATGTAATCACCGTCTCTGCGGCTTTCCGCTGTATTATAACTTCCATCCTGATTTATGAGAACACAGTCTCCCGGATCGCTCCCATCTGCCCTGTATCTGACGGTAAAGACGGAATTTTCCGGAACGCCGTAGGGATTTCTTATCTCAAAGCTTATTGCCTTATAGAGCCTGTTCCCTTCCGGCACCTCCTGATCCCTGTCTTCCTCGCTGTAATAGAGATCAGTGCCGTCATAGAACCTTCCGTTTACTATCATCCCCGGCTTTTCGCTACCGTCGGAGGCGACGCTTGTGACATAATCCACGTATACCGCATTGACCGTTTCATTCTGCCAGACAGCGTTAAGACCCTTATCCTCCCAGTATCCGAACTGTCCGTCGGGATTTCCCTTTATTTCCGGGTAATCATCCTCACTGACACTGCCGCCGTAGGGAACAAACAGTCTTTTTACGGTTTTTCCCTCATCCTTAAAGACCACGGTCATTGTCCCGAAGTCTCCGGACAGACCCTCGATATTAAGGAGTTCATCATAATCTACGCTCCTTGCCTCATCCCTGTCGGTAACTCCGTTAATTGCTCCGAGGCCCCTGTAAACAAAGATATTTCCGCTTACAGTTCCCCTGTCCTTTTGTTCGAGATCCGCATTATCCGTATCTCCGGCCACCGCTCCATGGAAGCCGAGGGACGGATCCACCGCGGAAAGGCAGATATTACCTACCATGCTGTGGGCAAGTCCGGCTATTCCTCCAGCATATTTTTCACTTACTGCCTCACATCTTGAGTGGCAGTCTCTTATCATATGGGCGCTTCTTCCGGCTATGCCCCCTGCATAGGAGCCCTCCAGGGACTCTATCCTGCCGAAGTTGTCCGAGCTTATCAGCGCCCCGAGATCTGCCCTTCCGGCTATGCCTCCCGCACAGTCGTTTCTTACGGTCACATCCCCGGTGTTCCTGCACTTAAGTACCGTAGCCTTTTCGTACCTATCATAGTTTAAGCTTATCTGCCCCTCCGAGACCACCTCGAAATCCGACCGGATGTCAAAATCCTCGGAAATTATACCAACTATTCCGCCACAGTTTATATCGCCTTCTATCTCTCCTTCATTGATGGAGCTTAGAAGCACTCCCTTTCTTAAATCCGGGTCCGGATCATCCGAGATATCATCAAAGATATCTTTTTTATCATCCGTATCATAGAGCCTCTGAAGCTCTGACTGCACCTCCTTATAGCTGTCAGAGATATCATCATTCAGGCTGTTAAGGGAAGAAACGATACTGTCAATATCCTTCCTTATGGCGCTGTCACTGTCCTTTAAGCCTTCGGACAGGATATCCATCTCGTCAGCCATCCTGTCTGTCCTCGACTGTATGTCATCGGAGGTTATACGGAGATCATGCTTATAGTCGTCGATACAGCCCCTTAAGTAATCATCCAGATCATTGGAAGCATCCCTTAATTCCTCCAGCCTTTTATCCGTCTTTTTCACATCCTTGCTTACCCGGATCGCACGGCCGATAAGTGTGTCCACGGCTTCAGTGTCTGTCACCGCGATATCCCTTATCTTCTCAAGGAAGTAGGTCATATCGGCATTTACTCCCGCATCACGGGCTTCTCTCGATGCGTTTATTAGCCTCTTTATCTCACCGGAATTGTCGATAAAGGTCTGCAGTGCCTCCTTTGTTTCCCGGTCGTACTTCCTAAGCTCTATGGAGTCCCCTATCTCCCTTATCCTGTCTACCTTTGCGTGGATCTCCTTTTCAACGGAATCATCCTTACATCTGTAGTATTCCTTATAATCCTTAATAAGCTGTCTCAGCTCATCCGATGTTGCCCTTATGGTATCTATGTGGGACTGGGTGATGTCGTCTTCATTCCCGAAATCCCTGTGAAAATCCTCTATCCTGTCTGAAAGGCTGATAAGGCTGTCCCCGGCTCTTTTCAGGGCATCCTCAGAGTAGGCGTTTACCGCATAGGGCTCGAACTGTCCGGCGATACCCCCCGCATCCTTTCTCGCAAAGACATGCCCAAGGTTCCTGCAGCCCGAGATTATACCCCTGTCATAGCCGGTGATGCCCCCGGTCTTATAGCCCACATGGGGGTATCCCACGACCCCCGAATTAACCGAATCCGTAATGGTGCCCGAGCAAACTCCCGCCACACCTCCGGTATAGATTATCTTCAGATCGTTTCCGTATCTTTCAAAGAGATCCTCATCCTTAAGATCGATGCTGTCGGGGATAAGCTTATCAAGGACATTCTCCTCATCCTCATCTTCTTCCCCCTTACGCTCCTCGTCCATTTCATGGGCGGTCCTGCTGTCGGCATTTATGCCTCCCCTGTTCCCGCAGTTTTGGATAAGCCCCTCATTGAAGCCGGCGATCCCTCCGGTCCTTCTGGTAGCGTTTACGGAGGCCCTGTTCACACAGTTCCTTATGATCCCGCCTTCCATATTGTGTCCGGCGATACCCCCTGCTATTTCAAAGGAGAGTACAGAGCCGTCAAAGCTGCAGTCCTCGATAAGACCGTAATTGACTCCGGCGATCCCTCCGGTTTCAGAGCTCTCCCCGGTAGGAGCGGCCTCTCCAAAAAGCTCAAGATCCCTGATCCTTCCGGAGGAGGTAACGGTCCTTATGAATCCGGTCTTATCCTGCTGTTCCGTAAAGGAAAAGCCGGTGACCTTATGCCCCTGTCCGTCAAAGTCGCCGGCAAATATGGATAGCGGCCGGAATTCCCTTCCTGTAAGATCTATATCCCGGGTAAGGATGTAGTGGACGCCCTTTGTATAGCTCTCATCGACGGACCTTTCCGAAAGCAGTGCCAGATCCTCATAAGAACTTATCTCACGTGTTTCCGTAGCCGCCAAACTGCTTGTATCTCCGGCCTCCGTAGCCGCCAAACTGCCTGTATCTCCGGTCTCCGTACCAGCATCCGCCTCCGGAATTTCGGACGCAAAAATACCGGAAACCGGATGAACGGTTCCCGTGTATAAGAAGATCGTTATCAGAAGAGCAGAAAGCTTCTTAAGCCTCCGGAGCTTTTTCGGGGATTCCCAAAGCCTTAAGCGCATTATCCTTTTCTTCCTCTGACTTAAACTGCTGGATAAATTCTACTCTTTCCTTATTGGGACCGTTTATCACCACGTAGATAACGCCGTGATCCCAGAATGGCAGATGGCAGGGACCCTCAGCTATATCGAAGCCGCCCTTTTTCAGCTCCTCATAGCAGCTGACTATATCCACTGCATTCAGTGCTATATGATCCACAGCACCGGTAACCTTTGCAACCCCCTCTTTTCTTTCATAGGTTTCGATAAGGATATCCCCAAGCTCATAGAAAACAACAGGCTTTTCATTATTTATCGTCTCATATTTCGCCTTGAAGCCGAGAGATGTGTAGAATTTCCTTGTCTCCTCAATGTTCTCCGCAGGTATCCCCACATGCTGATACCCCTTTACGTGATCTGTAACCATTTTTTATTCCTCCTCTAAAAATAGTAACCCTGCGCTCTCCCCCGGACAGAAAGGCTTCACATCGTCTCGCCTGTCATCCTGAGGAGCTTTAGCCCTCTCACCTGTCATCCTGAGGAGCTTTAGCCCTCTCGCCTGTCATCCTGAGGAGCTTTAGCCCTCTCACCTGTCATCCTGAGGAGCTTTAGCGACGAAGGATCTTAAATCATCATACCTCAAAACCCTCAGAATAACAATCTCAAAGTCCCCATTCCTCCCAATATTCGGGAGAGATGCTTTGAAGCGTGTCGATTATTACAACGCAGTCCTCACGTACATTCTGCATAACCTTCTTCATCTGGTTTTCCGGAATGGAAACACATCCACCGGTATAGGGCTTTAAGGGTCCCAGGCAGTGGAGGAATATCGCGGAACCCCTGCCCGGAGTCCCGTCCTCATTAAAGCTTATATTCAGGCAGTACTGATACTGATAGTCATAATCCACTATATGCTCGCTGTCATCCAGTATAAGATCCGGATAATCCTTTATGCTTACCATTTCATTATAATGCATGCCTTCCCTTGAATCGCCGGACCAGTAGGTGTCATCATCGGCCTTTACGTAGGGGATCGCACATCCCGGATCATCGGCTATACCGAAGGCCTTATTGAACCTGTATATTCCCATTGGAGTCTGGCCGCAGCCCTCTATATGATCCTCATCCCTGCATAGACCATTCTTTCCCACAAAGCCGGGAGTTGACAGGATCTCCTTCCACTTGCCCTCCTTATCCCTCTCGTGCATGGAAACCGTGGCAGTGGTCTTATCCTCGCCGAGTCCCGCTACGATAAAGAGCTGGGTTACCTTCTCATCCTGTGCCGAGGGCAGCTTTTGAACCCATTCCGGAGAGGGCGTTTCTTCGTGTGTCGTGGCATACAGCCCGTCCGATCCGGCCTTTGATGCTGCATTGCCTGCCCCGCAGGCCGTCATTGAAATGGCCGTTGCTGCAGTAAGTATTATGCTGAGTAGGATTTTTTTCATTTATACCTCCGATAAGCAGTTATTGTAAAGATTCTTCGCTTCGCTCAGAATGACATTGGGTGATGCCCGGAATGACTTCGGGTGATGCCCGGAATGACCTCGGGTGATGCCCGGAATGACTTCGGGTGATGCCCGGAATTAGTTCACTCCAGGCTCACGGGATCCCAGCCGTAGTCCTTGTATGCTTTGATATCGAGATCATTTGCCTTCACATAATCGGATATGAACTGCTTCCTTACCTCTTCGTTTGCGTCACTGTCCGAATAGATCTTCATAAAGTCGTCATAATACTTTCCGTAGATCTTCTTTGCACTGGGTTCGAAGACGCTGCCGTCCTCCACCATATCCATTTTCAAAGCCTCATATCCGTTGTCCAGCTTCTTCAGGTGGATGGCTCCGGGGAAGTGTCCGCCGGATACAAACTCAAGTGTGTCTCCGTTCCGATCATAGTTATCTACCCAGAAGCTTCCGTAGAAAATGATATCGTCCTTATTGCTGTCGTCAACCGCAACCTTTTCAAAATAAGGTATGCATACGCCTGCCTCTTCAAAATGGGGAGCGATTTCCTTTATGAGATAATCCGAAACCTCCGCATACATTTCCTCCGTTCCCGTATATTTATAAGCGGGAAGGGCTGAGGCACTGCCGGACTCCTCTCCGATGATCGTGAACTCGATAACAGGCTTACTTTCCCTCTCAGCGATCAGGGCGTCAAATTCCTTCTGTCCGCCGGTAAAATCCTTATCCTTATCAAAAACATTTTCATCTCTCATAAATCCGCCGAATTCACCGTCACTGTCTATTCCGTCATAAACCGCATCCTTCTGCATTATTCCCGGGATACCCGCCGATTCGGAAAGAAAATAGGTATCGTAATTATGATTGTCACCGCCGTATATGATCCCGTCTTCAAGCCTTAAGGGATACGCGCTTCCGTTCCCGACAACCATTCCCATGCAGTGGGGCTTGCCGTCCTTCATTGCGTAGAGTGATGCTTCCGGTGCGGAATGGTCCGCAAGGAATACCTGCTCGGCTACCGCGAGAACGTCTCCGTCATATCCGTATACCTTGATGTAGGCATAGCCCTGTCCGTCCTTCAGGCACGAAATGATCTCGTCAAAGTCCTTGAATTCAAGCTTTCCGGACTGGAACTGAACAAAATCCTCAGGCATATTATATTCATCCTCAGGCTGCTCCGGCTCCTCCTTCGTTGCCTCATTTGTCTCTGTGCTCTCCGTCACGGTGCTTTCCATTGTGGTGCTCTCCGTCGCGGTGCTTTCCGTCTGAGCCGCCTCCGGCTTATCAGCCTTTTCGGGAGCACCCGGAGCTGCAGCTCCCGCCCCAGCGCAACCGAAAAGCATGACGCAGACTGTAATTAAAGCTATCAACGTCCCTTTTTTTTCCTTTTTCATACTGTCCCTCCTTTTATATTTTCCGTTTTTCCCTGATGTATCCGTTCAGAACCCTCCGGCTTCCGAATAGTTACCCTGATTTCAATACCTTGCTTCAAAAAAATGTTTCAAAGAATTTTGAAGGGCCGGCAAAAAAAACCCCGTTCTTTCCTGATGAAGGAACGGGGTGTTCTTTTTACTTTGGCGTTTACTGCGCCGGATTTTGGCCGCATAAGCGGCATGTTTCCTTACAAAATCCGTGCGCATCCGCCAGAGACTTTATAGTGAACGACAAAATTTTTTTGTCGTTCACTATAGTATGATTCGGACGCCAAAAGTCACATTTTGATTAAACACGGATTGTTCCGTGCTA
>CAMVGV010000002.1 GCA_947167135.1 uncultured Lachnospiraceae bacterium | reverse complement strand
ATCATTTTTATAAATGTTTTAAGACCTGTGAAACCATCGGTGGCGTATCCTTTGGGAAGTGTCAGGATTTCGAAGGTTCTTTTGGCCCTTTTTATTATGGCGGCTTTTGAACGGTCTTTATCAAACTTTGCGGCGATCTCTTCTTTTAACAGAGAATGGTTATCTTTTACCGGCAGGACATAGATGCCCTTGTTTTTTGAGATTATATCGGCTGTCTCGCGCTGGCAATGCAGAGCGTCCGCGGTAACCACAGTGTTTCTTAAATTGAATTCCCGAAGGAAATCCTGGGCTGTGGGAATCTCGTTTGTCTTGTCGGAGACAGGTATGCTTTTTATGCAGGTCTTAAGGCTGCTGTCAAACACGTTTAGCACGTTCGTGTTCCTCATAGGTGTTTTGCTGGAACTGCTCCTTCCGCTGCCTTTCACCTCCTTGCCGTCTATCATCACCTGGCGGTATGATTTCCTTCCCGATATGGTTTCCTCAAGCGATCTTAAAAAGTCATAAAACACCTGGAGTGTATGTTCATAAAGGCTCTGGGGGTTGATCAGCGAGAATACCCTGCGGAACGTGTCGTGGCTTGGATATCTTCCGTCTTTGAGGAGACCATACTCTTCATATTTTTCGTGGCAGATGCGCACATGGTCTGCAATCCCCCAGAAAGAATTCACGCCGTTTGAAAGTATGGTGAGAAACGACATCATCAGAAGATCAGAAAGTCTGTATGTTATTGTCTTCGGATTCCGGAAATCCTCTACGTTTTCAAAGTAATGTATGAAGTCAACAGAGTGCAGGGTATCCATAAGGTCATCTTCTGTGATCCCGGCCCTTTTGAAAGATTCCGAAATGATGAATAGTCCGTTGATGATGGGATTTGCGTCGGAGCTGGTGCTAGATTTTGTCATATTTCAATCCATGCCTTTCCATAATCTCTGATGCGGCTTCCGGAAGGGCAGGAGTCTGCGCCGAAAGGTTTTTTGAATCCATTACGCAGCAGCGCAGCAGTGCTTCGAGTACCGCACGATCTTCTTTGTCCTTTATTTTTTCATCCATTAACTGGTTTATTTTCTTCGCTATGTTTTTTATTCTCCGTTCCGAAGTCGCAGGAATGAGCCGTATCATCTCGCCGGCGTGGCCATCAGATATGAATGTAAGCGGGATAAGGGATTCATTCACGGCCGAGAAAATGTAGTACACCACTCCCATACGGGCAACGTATTCGCTGCCGTTAAAAGTGGATCTTATCAGATCCCTCTTAAAGTTGGACCATATGAAGTGGCTTAATCCGAACTCGATATATGAAGGGTGTTCGGAAACGGATTTTTTAGGGATAAAACCTTTCTCAGTGATCATTCCCAGGTATTCCTGCTTCGATTTTGGATATCTGGCTCCGGGAACATATACGGAAGTGCATTTATAAAGACCGTATCCATCGCGGACTTTTCGAATGGTCTGACCCTTCCCTCTGTATTTTTCGACCCAGTCCGGGTAGGTATTTTTGATACTCATGGTTATAGTATACACGTATACGCTATAAAATGCAAGAAAAAAATGATGTCCAAAAGAAAAAACCATTCAAAAGGGTGGAAGGAATCTGGAAAAGTGTAGAAGAGAGAAACTTAAGGCACGCAGGATTTGCGCGCGCAGATTGAGACGAATCTTCTTAGCGAGCCGCTCCAGACAGCGCAAAAAGTGCACGGACGCACTTTTTAGTCCACACTGAACAAGGATGTGAATGTGGACGGCGCGTCCGGTTGTGTCAGTCCTCGGCGGCGAGCTTAGAAGCATTCGTCGAGATACGAGCACGGAAAGACTGTGTGCCTTAAGTTTCTCACGAATACAAAGCGTGGCTATAGCGGAGAAGAAAAAGAGGGATGCGTAATGACTATCCTCAGTTTTTTCTGTTGCCCAAACAGGATAAGGATGATAAAGTGATTGTAAAGAATTAATGGGATAATCAGACAGGAGACATGTGATGAAAGAAGATGCAAGGAATATTGCCATTGTCCTGCTCCAGTACAGCGTCATCGTAAAGGGTATGGAGAGAAAGCTTCTGGATCAGGGATACAATGTAAAGATTATAACCGAGAATCTGCCCCACCTCAAAGAGCAAATAGAGGGCACGGATCTTTTCATTGTATATCTTCCGGGAGATATCACGGAGGATAAGGTGAAGCAGAAGCTTCTCGGGGAGGTGTGCGCAGGTATTAAAAAAGGTAAAAAGCCTGCGATCATCCTGGGAGAAAGAAAGAATCACGTCGAGCTGTCCAGAGATTTGTCCGATATTGACGATTTCTGCTGGCTGGACCGGCCGGTTGACAATGATACCCTTTTTGAGTCAGTGAAAAATGTACTGGAGGGAAAGACCGTTGGCGGAAGGAAGAGGATACTGGTAGTGGATGATGACCCCTCCTATGCCAGAATGGTAAGGGAGTGGATGAAGGAGTTCTACAAAGTGGATATCGTTACCGCCGGCATGCAGGCCATTACATTTCTGCTGAAGAATCCTGTGGATCTTATACTTCTCGATTACGACATGCCTGTGGTGGACGGCCCTCAGGTACTTCAGATGCTGAGACAGGAAAATGCCACAAGGGATATCCCGGTGGTCTTTCTGACGGGAGTCGGTACCAAGGAAGGGGTTGAACGGGTCATGGCTCTGCGTCCGGCAGGATATATTTTGAAATCCACAACAAGGGACAATCTTCTCACATACCTTAAGAATAAACTCGGCTTAAAAGGAAAAGGACCGACATGACCCAGAATAAGAACGGGAAATTTTTAGTTTTTATCTCTACTTTGGCTGCCGCCGGACTGATATTTGAAAATCTGCTGCTGGAATGGGAATTCTGGATCCCGGTGGTGGTCATTGCCGGACTTTTTGCCATATGGGGAGCGAGCCTCACGGAAAGGATCGACGACCTTGTCAGGGAAATAATCTATTTGGGATTTGCATCCCTTCTGGTCTTTTTTCACGGTGTTCATAAAAGCAGCTTTTTTGACACGGGGATATTTATGATCCTTGTAATGACAATATTCTCTGTATTAAACCGTGTCTATATGATGAATATCCTGCTTTTTGAATACTTTGTCATATTGTTCATGCATTTCATAAACCTTCCCGTGGGAAATTCCATAGTATACGATAAACAGAATATTTCAAGAATACTTTTCCACATCGCCATCGTGATACTTGTGTATTTCGTAAATGTTAGAGCTATTTATGAAAGATCCTACGAGGAGGAGGACAAGAAGAAACGTGAGAAGCTGATCGAGATAAACGACAACAGCATGGAGGACTTTCTGTCCAATATCTCCCATGAGCTCAGAACCCCGGTAAATGTGGTAAACGGCATGTCGGATCTTCTTATGAAAAAAGGGGCCGGGTCTGAGGCGGAATCCATAAAGAACGCCGGAGTAAGGCTCGCCTATCAGATCGAAGATATCCAGGATTATACGGAGTGCAAGAGACAGAATGTTTTCCTTGAGGAAGACGATTATATGAGCACGTCCCTTATAAATGATGTGGTGACTTCCTTCCGGATGAGTGATGGAAGCCGCAGTCTTGAGATGGTGGTTGATCTTGATCCGGATACCCCGAATATGATGAGGGGTGATATCAGGAAGCTGCACAAAATTTTCAGGCACCTTCTTGATAATGCCATCAAATTTACCAGTGAGGGCGGTATATACGTGAAGCTCAGTACCCAAAGTATGGGGTACGGAGTGAACCTGTGTATAGAGGTTACGGACACCGGTATCGGAATGGACAGAAAAGCCATTCATTCCGTAAGCGAGGGAATGTTCCAGGCAAACAAGAAGAGAAACCGGAGCTCGGGAGGTATCGGGCTCGGGCTTTTCATAGTTTACGGCTTTTCCCACAGGATGGGGGGCTTTGTAAAGATAGAGAGCGAAAAGAATAAAGGAACCACCGTCAGGGTCACCATACCCCAGAAGGTGGTGGATCCTTTGCCCTGCCTTAGGCTGAACGAAGATTTTTCCGAAGCTGTTCTGTACCATGTGAGACCGGATAAATACAAGATCCCGAAGCTCCGTGATTTCTACCGTAACATGGCCACCAATTTTGCGCTAAAGATGCATGTCCCTCTGTATTCAGCCGAGACAGTCTATGAGGTGGAGCGCCTGAAGGAAAAGGTGAATGCGGGATATGTATTTATGGATCAGGAGGAATACGAGGAAAACAGAGGATATTTCGAAGAACTGGCCAAGGAGGATATAGTGATCGCTGTATCTGCGGATCAGGAATTCACTCTTCCGGATAACAGCAGGATTATACTGATGCCGAAGCCGATCTATTCCTACTCCATAATGAAGGTTCTTAATGAGGGACGGGATGCGGCAGAGGTGGAAATCCATGATGATTCCTCCAGACCGGTATTTAAGGGAGTGCGAGCCCTTGTAGTAGATGATGAGCCGATGAACCTTGTTGTGGCTTCCTGCCTCTTCAGGGATTACGAGATGGTGGTTGATACGGCGGACAGCGGAAAAGACGCTTTAAGGAAATTCCGGGACAATGATTACGATATCGTTTTTATGGATCATATGATGCCTGAGATGGACGGCGTTGAAGCCATGAAGAGGATAAAGGAAGTGGCCGGCGATATGGGTAAGGACACGGTCATAGTTGCCCTTACGGCCAATGCCGTTTCCGGAGCCAGGGAAATGTTTATCAAGGTGGGCTTTGACGGATTTATCGCTAAACCCATCAATACAGCCGATTTTGAAAGAGTTATGCTGCGTGTACTGAACGGAGAAGGCGCAGGCAGGGGAGGTGACAGATCATGAATCCCGTAAATCTGTTCAAGGATGCCTATGCCGCAGTGATGGATTCCGAAAGGGATTTTTCGGAAAGAACTTTCCTGATCCTCTCTCTTGTTTCCGAAGTGACGGTTTTTCTTGCCCTGCTGGGGGATCTTTATATCAGGGAAAATCCCTATGAGATAGGGCTTATCCTGGGGATTCTTATTGCTGTGCCGCTCATTGCCCTTGTGGGCCTCAGGCTGGAAAAACTGAAGCTATGTATAAAGATCACCGTTATTTTTCTCGTATTCATTGTACTTCCGGGGCTTTTCTTCTTTGGAGGAGGCATAAAGGGCGGCGGTGTTCTCTGGATTATCTTTGCGTATCTTTATGTAGGACTGGTTCTTAACGGAAAATGGCGTAATGTCATGTTTTTATTCATCACGGTGTTTTCCCTGTTAGGCTACATCATCAATTATTATTACCCCTGGTGGGTCTACAGGCATTCCACCAGCAAGCATTATATTGATTCCTTTATCTCTCTTGTACTGGTGGGGATACTGTGCTTCGTGGTGAACTGGTGTCAGAGACGTCTCTTTATGAAGGAGAATGAGCGGGCAAAGAAGGAGGCGGAAAGGGCGGAGGAGCTCACACAATCCCAGAACCGTTTCTTCTCCAGCATGAGCCATGAGATCCGTACGCCCATCAATTCCATACTGGGACTGAATGAGCTGATATTAAGGGATCAGGAGGCTTCCGATGAGATCATAAGGGATGCTAATGGTATACAAGGCGCTGGAAAGATGCTCCTTGCCCTGATAAACGATATACTGGACTTTTCAAAGATAGAAGCGGAAAGCATGGATATAGTTCCTGTTGATTACCATGTGGGGGATCTGCTTTCCGAGATCGTGAATATGATGTGGCTCAGAGCCCATGACAAGGGGATCGGATTTGAGGCCAGCATCGATCCGGATGTGCCCTCTGTGCTGTACGGAGATGAGGTCCGTATCAAGCAGGTGATCGTAAATCTCTTAAACAATGCCATCAAATACACAAAAGAGGGCCATGTTGAGCTGAGGATCGAAAGCAATGTAGGCGAAGATACAACAGAACTAATAATCTCGATAGCCGATACGGGAATGGGTATCAAGAAAGAGGATATCCCCTATCTTTTTGATGCTTTTAAGAGGGTGGATGAAGGAAAGAACAGGCATATAGAAGGCACAGGCCTGGGACTCAGCATTGTTAAACAGCTTGTGGAGCTGATGGACGGAACCATTTCCGTAAACAGCATCTACGGAGAGGGCTCCACATTTACCGTGACTGTCCGTCAGGGGATTTCGGATCGCAGTAAGATCGGAGAACTGAATATCCAGAATCAGCAGGTGATAAAGAGGAGTACCTATGAGAGCAGCTTCCTGGCACCCGAGGTCAGGATACTTATCGTTGATGATAATGAAATGAATCTGGAGGTGGAGAAGCGGCTCCTCATTGATACTGATATGGGTATAGATACCGTAAAGAGCGGAAAGGAAGCCCTGGAGCTCTGCAATAAATCCCACTATGACGCAATCTTCATGGATCATCTCATGCCCGAGATGGACGGCATTGAGTGTCTGGAAGCCATTCGGAATCAGGAGGGAGGCTTAAACAGGAACACTCCGGTCATCATCCTTACGGCAAATGCGGGGAGTGAGAACAGGGAACTCTACAGCAGATCCGGTTTTGACGGTTATCTTGTAAAGCCTGTTTCCGGCGAGGCCATGGAGGAGATACTGATCCGCCATCTTTCCAATGAAAAGATCATACTTCGGTCGGTAATGATGGGCGAGGGAGAGGAGATACATACAGCCGACAGGTATTCGGAGAAGAGCCCGGTTGTCATCACTTCCTCCAGCATGTGTGATCTTCCGGACCACGTCATAAGGAGATATGGGATTCCCATCATACCCTTCAGAGTAAGTACCGAACAGGGTATTTTCCTGGATGGCACCCATATTGACGCATCGGAGCTTACAAGATATATGGCTTCGGGCAGGAAAGCTGTATCTTCGCCTCCCGATGAAAATGAATATACCGAGTTCTTTTCAAATGTACTTAAAGGGGCTCACCATATCATCCATATTTCTATTACTGTAGCCATGAGCCGGGAGTACATGATCGCAAGCGAAGCCGCAAAGTCCTTTGACAATGTTTCGGTGATCAACTCCGAATGCCTTTCAAGCTCCACAGGAATACTTGTTCTCATTGCCTACAAGCTGGTCCAGCAGGGACTTCAGGTGGATGATATCATTTCCGAGCTTGAGACATTTAAGAAGCGGATCAAATGCGGATTTATCATCAAGGACACCGAATATATGATGAGAAAGGGGCTTGTGAGCACGGGACTTCATAAGATCGCAAACGCCCTGAATCTGCATCCGGCCATCAAGTTCAAGGATGACAAGGCAAAGCTTGGGGGAATATGGATGGGAAGGACGAGAAGGGCATATAAAAAGTATATCGCCAGTGCTATTCCCACCGATACCATTCCGGATTCGGATGTTGTATTTATAACCTATGTGGATGTTGATTCCGATATCCTTAAGTGGATAGAGGAGGAGATAAAAAAGACCGCATACTTTAAGCACGTGATATTCCAGCAGGCATCGGCGGCGATTTCCTCAAATTGCGGTTCCGGAACCTTCGGAATACTGTATTTCCTTAAGTCAAATAAAAAATACAATATTTCCACGCTGATAGATAATGCGTTTGATGAGGGGGCTTCTACAGAAAGAGATCAGGCACCAGGCCGGGAGGAGACTTCCGGAGACGCAGAGGATACCGTGGAAGAAGAGAACTTCGGGGAGGAAGAGGGCTTCGGAGATGAGGAGAGCCCCGGGGAGGAAGATGATTTTACGGAGGAAGATAATTTTACGGATGAAGACAGCAGGGAGGATGAGAAAGCCGGGATCGCCATAGAGGGCATAGATGTTGAAACCGCCATAAAGAACAGTGGTTCCGAAGACGCCTTTAAGGCAGTGCTTAAGATCTTCTATGATTCCATCGGGGAAAAGCATAAGGAGATCGAAGGATTCTTTGAAAGCGGGGACTGGGATAATTACACAATTAAGGTTCATGCCCTTAAGAGCTCATCCAGGCTTGTGGGTGCAACGGGGCTGTCCATAAAGGCCGAGGAACTGGAAAACGCCGGGAAGAGAAATGACATTTCGTTCATTAAAGTCCATCACCGTGCTGCTATGGATGATTTTATCTCCTACAGGGAGGCATTGAAACCTGTATTTTTTGAGGAGGAGGAAATAAAAGATCAGACAGGGGACGATGAGAGACCCGAAGCCGATCAGTATATGATGGAAGACTTTTTTGCAGCATTTATGGACGCGGCTGAGAGTGAAGACGCTGATATGCTGAAAGCCATTATGGATGAGCTCGGGGAGTTTTCCATTCCGGATACATACAGTGAGAAATTCGGACTTATCAGGGAAAAAGCCGAAGCGAATGATTTTGCGGGAATTAAAGAAGTACTGGAAAGATAGGAGGATGATCTATGGATGAAGCAGTTAAGGAAAAAATACAAATGGTTCTGCTGGGGAAAATAAAGTACAGATCCTCAAATCTTGCTTTTAATATGCTGATATCCAAAATGCAGAAAAAGCTGAAGTCGGATCCGTCAAGCATGGATTCCTGTATGGGTGAAATGGATGAATTTCTGGGGAAGTATCCGATAGTTGCCAAGGTGGACCTTGCAAATATCGCAGCTCTGAAAGAATGAGGAGGTTGTGGAAATGATCAAAACACTGGAAGAAACTATCTCTTTGATCGAAGATGGAAAGACTTTACATATCGCGGCCGATGATTCACTGCTGAAAAAACTGCCTAAGGGCAGCTGGATAGGTGGAACAACGCCCTATCTTATCGGTGATGAGGGAGGGCTTCTTACAAAGGACAGGCTCTTTGTAAACGAGATAGATTTTGCAGAAGAGGTGAAGATCGTTACCTACGGGAAATACAATGTTTTCCAGATAGTTGAAGAGTGCTATGACAACGGACTTACCTTGATCATTATGCCCTTTGGTTCTCAGGTGGCTGCAAAATACGCAAAGGAGGCTCCGGAGGTAGAAGAGCTCATCATGCATCCTACTGTGGGATGGATATCAGGCTATGATCTTGCACAACCCGGAGAAGCAAGGGTGTATGCGGGACCGGAGGGAAAGTCCTATACCGACAGGGCTGTTGTCATGTATTTCAGGCTTCCTGAGGGGAAGAGCGCTATGATAAATCTCGTCAATATATTTGAAGATGATAAGAATGATCCTGTCATAAGGTTCCATGACAGTGACTTAAGCGTAAGAAGCTGTACCGTAGACGGAAAGGAAACCCTGTTTTCCGATTATATAGATTATCTGGGGATTGATTCAAAGATGCCGCTGGTGGCGGATCACAACGGATCCTATATTAATACATCAATAAAGAGCGTGGAAAACGGAACGGTCAGTTTTTACGCCCCTGTATTTAAGGATATCGAATACCGATTTGCGAAAAAAGTGGAAGACTATGAGGGTGAATTCCGGAAGAAAACGGAAGAGGAAAAGGAAAGGAAACCCTTCTTTTCCTGTAACTGCATATTGAATTACAATTACGGGAATCTCAGTGGAAAGAAGATGGATCCGTTTACCGGCCCCGTTACCTTTGGGGAGGTTGCCTACCAGTTGATTAATCAGACACTTGTTTATTGTGAGATTTTAGGATAGATCTAATGGATACGATCATCAGTATAAATGACAGAGTTAATTCCTTTGCCTGGGGAACCTTCGGTCTTGTACTGCTTCTCGGGACAGGACTTATATGTACGGTTGTCACCGGGGTTTTCCAGATAACCAGTCTGCCGCACTGGTGGAAAAAAACCTTTGGAGTTATCAACGGTGAAGGAAGGATCATCAATGACGAGGGCGCGCTGTCCCAGTTCCGTACCTTCTGTACTGCCCTCTGTGCCGTCATCGGTACCGGTAATATCGCAGGAGTATCAACGGCTATATGCGTCGGAGGACCGGGTGCAGTGCTCTGGATGTGGGTGGCTGCATTCTTCGGTATGATGGTGAAGTATTCCGAGAATGTGCTGGGATTATATTACAGGCGCAGGAACTCAGAGGGAGCCTGGTCCGGAGGCCCTATGTACTATCTGGAGGACGGGCTGGGATCCATAAAGCACTGCAGAAAGCTGGGAAGGGTTCTGGGGGTGCTTTTCTGTGTGTTTTCCGTGCTGGCTTCCTTCGGAATAGGAAACATGGGACAGATAAATAAGATAGTCATCAATTTTGAATCAACCTTTCTGCCCGATATGGATTTTGATCTCTTCCTGGGGGCACCCAAGGCAGATTGGATGATAGGGATGCTCCTGATGGCTGCAGCCGCTGTCATAATAATGGGAGGCTTCAGACGTCTGGCGGCGGTTTCCGAAAAGCTTATACCTCTTATGTCCATAATGTATATTGCCGGCTGCCTCGTTATGATCCTTTTGCATATAACAGCCCTGCCGGAGATAATATCGTCCATATTCCGCTTTGCCCTGGGACCCGCGGCCATAAAGGGAGGAGCTGCGGGAACCGCGGTACAGATAGCCTTCAATACCATAAAGAGCGGCTGTAAGAGGGGAGTTTTCTCCAATGAAGCCGGACTCGGTTCCTCTGTTATGGTACACAGCAACAGCTGTGCCAGAGAACCGGTAAGACAGGGAATGTGGGGTATTGCAGAGGTCTTCCTTGATACTATAGTGATCTGCTCAATGACGGCATTTGTTGTTCTGGGCTCCGGAGCCATCGATCTGAATACCGGCCTTGTAAAGGAAGGGGTCAATGACTCCACGCTGGTTGCCAAGGCTTTTGGTTCTGCTCTTGGAAAACCGGGAGAATGGTTTGTAGTGATCTCCATAACCCTCTTTGCATTTACGACCGTCATGGGCTGGTCGTATTACGGCGCCAAGGTTACGGAGTATCTTCTGGGTGTTACCTGGGCCAGGGTATACAGATTTATTTTTATTGGCCTGATCATTTTCGGCGCCGTGATGGAATCCAATCTGGCTTGGGATATATCCGATACTTTTAACGGTCTCATGATGATACCGAACCTCGTGGGAGTGATCGTGCATATCCCGCTCATAATAAAGCTTACGAAGAATTACAGAGAACGAAGGATATTTGGAAAGGATATCAGACCCATGCTCTCCTTTGATCCCGATATACAGAAGGATGAAGAAGAGGCGGTATTAAGCGGGGTTGATTGAAATCAACTGATCCTGTCGGTTTTATGCCGGTCTTCGTTTTCCGGCCTGAAAATAATTATTGACAAGGGTATTATTGTTCCTTATAATAAGCGGGTGTGACTAGAATCGAAGAGGAGGTGTTAGGATGTCTATCTGCCCGAAGAATAAATCGTCTAAGGGACACAGGGATCAGAGAAGAGCCAACTGGAAAATGGCTTCTTACAATCTCGTTAAGTGCCCTAAGTGCGGCGAGCTTATGTTCCCCCACAGAGTATGCAAGAAGTGCGGGACATACAATAAGAAGGAAATCATCAACGTTGAGGATTAAAGCTTAAATAGAATGTGATTATGCAAGGCCTGCCCGGTAAAGGCAGGCTTTTGTTAAGTGGGTATGTTTTAGGAGAGAATATGTCTGACATCACAAAAGTGGCCCTGGATGCAATGGGAGGAGACAATGCCCCGGTTGAGGTGATAAAAGGGGCAGTGGATGCCGTAAACTTAAATAAAAATATCGTGGTATATCTGACGGGTACAAAGGAGGCTGTAGATAACGAGCTTTCCAAGTATTCATATCCGTCAGACCGCATTATCCCCGTTTATTCCACTGAGATCATCGAAACCGCGGAACCGCCGGTAATGGCCATCCGAAAGAAAAAGGATTCCTCAATTGTAAGGGGCTTAAACCTTGTAAAGGACGGAACGACCGATGCCTTTGTGTCTGCGGGTTCTTCAGGTGCAGTGCTGGTTGGAGGACAGCTTCTCATTGGAAGGATAAAGGGAGTGGAGAGACCTCCGCTTGCGCCTCTTATCCCTACTTCAAAGGGGGTTTCTCTGCTGGTGGACTGTGGTGCCAATGTGGATGCGAGGCCGAACCACCTGGTACAGTTTGCACAGATGGGCTCTGTTTATATGGAGTATGTACTTGGCATAAAAAATCCAAAGGTTGGCATACTGAATATCGGAGCAGAGGAGGATAAGGGAAATGCACTTGTCAAAGAGACCTTCCCCTTGCTGAAAAACACTCCGGGGATTAATTTCACGGGCTCTGTGGAAGCCAGGGATGTAATAAACGGGGACACAGATGTCATTGTCTGTGAGGCCTTTGCGGGAAATGTCTGTCTGAAAATGATGGAAGGCGTGGCAAAGACCCTGTTAAAGGACGTGAAGGGGGCTATGCTGAGCTCCCTTACGGGAAAGATCGGTGCAGCCCTTGTGGCACCTTCCTTAAAAAAGGCTCTGAAAAGATATGATGCAAGTGAATACGGGGGAGCTCCTCTTCTGGGGTTGAAGGGACTTGTGGTAAAGACCCATGGCAATTCAAAGTCCAGGGAAATAATGAATTCCATCCTGCAGTGCGTCTCCTTTAAGGAAGGGAGGATCGCAGACAGGATAAGGGAACAGCTGGAAAAGTGAAAGGAATTAAGTAAGCATGGAATTTGAAAAGATTCAGAGCATTGTTGCGGATGTCTTAAGCGTTGACAAGTCGGAGATAACTCCTGACACCACCTTTGTTGACGATCTCGGTGCGGATTCCCTGGATGTATTCCAGATCATAATGGGGATCGAAGAGGAATTCGATATAACCATCGATACCGAGGATGCGGAAAAGATCGTGACTGTGCAGGACGCAGTGAACGCTATCCGCGGGGCATCAGAGTAATACAGGATGCTTGAATTCAGGCCGGAAGAGCTGGAAGAAAAAATAGATTATCACTTCAGGGACAGGATGCTCTTACGCTCCGCTCTCTCACATGGCTCATATGTAAATGAGCTGAAGATAAACACTTATCCCGATTATGAGAGACTGGAGTTTCTGGGAGATGCTGTCCTTGAGCTGGTTGTAAGCGAATATCTCTATAACTGCCGTCCGGAGAAGCCCGAGGGAGAAATGACAAAACTGCGTGCCGCGCTGGTCTGTGAGCCCACACTTGCGGAATGTGCCGCTGAATTCTCCCTGTCTGATTTTATTCTGGTAGGGCATGGGGAAGAGGAGCAGGGGAGCAGATCAAGAGCTTCCATTGTTTCCGATGTCTTCGAGGCAGTGATCGGGGCTGTTTATTTAGACGGCGGATTTGAGGCTGCTGCCAGGCATATCAGGAGGTTTGTACTGAAGGATATGGAGAGAAAGCAGCTTTTTTATGATGCAAAGTCCATCCTTCAGGAAAGATGCCAGAAAAAGGGGGATACCCTGGAATACATCGTGGCAGGTGAAAGCGGTCCCGACCATAAAAAGGTCTATACCGTTGAGGTCTACATTAACGGCATGAGGGTTTCCGCAGGGCAGGGAAGCTCAAAGAAGAGCGCGGAGCAGCAGGCCGCATATGAGTATTTGAAGAGAGAAAAGGATCTTTCGGGCTGAAGCCTTATGTCATTCTGAGCGAAGCCTTATGTCATTCTGAGCGAAGCGAAGAATCTTAAAAAGATCCTTCGGGTCAAAGCCATCAAGATAAACTGAAATGTATTTAAAAAGTATTGAAATACAGGGCTTCAAGTCCTTTGCAAATAAAATAGAATTTAAGTTTAAGGACGGTATCACTGCCATCGTAGGACCAAACGGCTCGGGGAAGAGCAATGTTGCCGATGCGGTGCGCTGGGTTCTCGGAGAACAGAGCGCGAGGGAGCTCCGTGGCTCTTCCATGCAGGACGTTATCTTTTCCGGTACGGAAACCCGTAAACCAATGGGCTACGCCTATGTTGCCATAACCATGGACAATTCGGATCACGCGCTTGGGGTTGAATTTGACGAGGTAACCGTGGCACGTAGGGTCTACAGATCCGGCGAAAGCGAATATCTGATGAACGGAAACGCCTGCCGGCTGAAAGATGTGCAGGAGCTTTTTTATGATACGGGTGTGGGGCAGGAGGGCTACTCCATAATCGGACAGGGACAGATAGATAAGATCCTTTCAGGAAAGAGCGAGGAAAGAAGGGAGCTTTTCGACGAGGCTGCGGGCATAGTCAAGTTTAAGAGACGGAAAGCCGCCGCCATAAGGAAGCTGGAGCACGAGAAGAATAATCTCCTGCGTGTGACAGACAGGCTTGACGAGCTTGAAAAACAGCTGGATCCCCTGCGCGGCCAGTCAGAGAAGGCGAAGATATATCTCCGGAAAAAGGAGGACTTAAAGGAGCTTGATACCAATGTTTTCCTGCTGGAGACGGAGAGAAACGATACAGAGCTAAAGGAAATAGAGAGAAAAAGCGGCATAGCGGAGGCTGATCTGAAGGAAATAAGCGGGAAGTATTCGGAAAGCCAGAACAGTTATGTGAATATCGGTGATGAGTTAAAGTGCGTTGATGAGGAGATTGACAGAAAAAAAGCGGAGATCTCGAATTCCACGCTGTTTAAGGGACAGATAGAGGGTGAGATAAATGTTCTAAAGGAGCAGATTCACTCCTTAAAGGTCAGTGACGAGCACTTTACAAACCGTATAAATGAATTAAAGAGCGAGACCGAAAAAAACAGGCAGGAAAAGCAGAAACTGACCGTCAGAAAGGCCACCATTGACGAGAAGGTTTCCGCAATAGACTCGGGTCTTGACGAATACAGAGAGCAGATAGACCTTTTTACCGAGGAGCATAACAGTAAGAATGAGGAGCTCGAAAGAAAAAAGGGCACATTGATAGAGCTTCTGAACGGCAGGAATGATATCAAGGGGAGCATCGCGAGATACGACACAATGCTGGAGCAGGCAGAGCTTCGGAAGTCAGAGCTCTCCCAGAGCCTTATCAGGATCCATACGGGAGAAAAGGAGATAAAGGGTGAGATAGATGCCGCTTTAAGGGAGTTTGATGAGGCCGATGCTTCATTAAAGAGACTGGGAAGCAGTCTTGAAGAGCTGGAAGAGGAGGACGGCAGGGTACGTAAGGAGCTTGAGAAGGCCGACAGCGACCATCATTCCCTTGAGATAATTTACCACGAAAAGAAATCAAAGCTCGAAAGCCTGAAAAATATGGCTGAACGCTATGAGGGCTACGGAAGCGCCGTCAAGCGGGCCATGGAGGAAAAGCGCCATGAAAAGGGGATAGAGGGAGTGGTTGCCGACCTTATAAAGGTTCAGAAAAAGTATGAGACCGCCATAGAGACGGCTCTCGGGGGAAATCTCCAGAATATAGTCACAAGAGACGAGAATACAGCGAAAAAGCTTATAGAGATATTAAAGGCAGAGCACGCCGGCCGCGCCACATTTTTACCCCTCACATCAATAGAGTCAAGGGATCTTTCCGATGATGCCCTGCTAAACGAAACGGGCGCTCTGGGACGGGCAGATACCCTGGTGGAATTCGAGAAAAAATATGAGAAGGTGGCAGGCTCGCTTCTCGGTAATTATCTTGTTGTAGACAATGTGGATAACGCCTTAAAGATAGCGAAGAAGTATCACTACAGGGTCAGGATGGTTACTCTTTCAGGTGAAGCCTTAAATCCCGGAGGCTCCATATCCGGAGGCGCATACAAGAATAATTCCGGGCTGCTAGGCAGAACAAGAGAGATAGAGGCTCTCGAAAGGGATCTGAAGGATACCTTAAATGAGATAGATAAGTGCCTCGAAAAGATCGAGGATCTCAGAAGAAAAAAGACGGATAACGGAATTAAGAGGAATAAGCTTTCTGAAAAAAGGAAGGAGCTTGAATTAAAATACAATACCGCTTCATTGAGTTTAAAGCAGCTTAAGGACCGTGAAAAGGAGCTTAGCGAGGGAAGCGGCGGGATATTAAAAGAGAACAAGGCGATAGAGGAGCAGATAACCGAGATCACAGCTCTTAAGGAAAAGGTAAATGCAGAGCTTCAGTCCTCCTTTGATAAGGAGAAGGGAATTTCCGTTGAGATCGAGGATCTGAATATCGCTATCGAGAAAATAAGCGAAAAGTCCGAGAAGCTAAAGCAGAAGCTCTCAGAGGAGGACAAGAAGAACGTATCCCTGCGTGGTGAGCAGTCGCATGTAGAGGAGGAGCTTAACCGCCTCACAAATGTCCTCAGCCGGAGTGAGAGCGAAATAGAGAAAATAGAACAGAGCATTTCAGAAAACAAGAAGGAAAGGGATTCAAAGACCTTAAAGATCCGGGGGCTTGAGGAGCAGATAGAGAATTACGGGACGGATAATGACTCCAAGAACCGGGAGCTTAAGGAACTGTATGACAAAAAGAACGCTCTTTCGGAAAAACAGAAGGGTATCTTCAGGGAGATCGGAAATATCAGCGAAAGAAAGAGCAGCATAGAGCGTGAGATAGACAGGCTTCTTTCACAAAAGGAAAAGTGTGAACGTGATGAGGAGAGCTTCACCAATTATATGTGGGACGAGTACCAGATGACGAGAAGCGCTGCCCTTGAGCTTAAGAATGAGGAAATGACTGATCTCCCCAGGCTAAAGAAGGCTACCTTTGCCGTAAAGAATGCCATAAGAGAGCTTGGCAATGTGAATGTCAATGCCATTGAGGAATACAAGAATCTCTTTGACAGATATACCTTTGAGGACGGTCAGAGAAATGATCTTATCAAGGCCGAAGAGGATCTTAAAAATATAATAGCAGAGCTTGACGACAATATGAAAAAGCTCTTTTCAAAGAAGTTTGAGGATATCTCGAAGCAGTACGACGTGGTGTTTAAGAAGCTTTTCGGCGGAGGCAAGGGAACTCTGGAGCTTATCGATCCGGAGAACATACTGGAAACTGATATCAGGATAATCGCACAGCCGCCGGGGAAAAAGCTGCAGAATATGATGCAGCTGTCCGGAGGGGAAAAGGCTCTGTCCGCCATTGCCCTGCTTTTTGCCATTCAGGCATTGAAGCCGTCGCCATTCTGTCTTCTGGATGAGATAGAGGCAGCGCTTGATGAGGCCAACGTGGACCGCTTTGCGTCCTACCTTTGTAACCTGACCAGGCATACACAGTTTATCGTGATCACGCATAGAAGGGGAACAATGGTAAAGTCGGACAGGCTATACGGTATCACCATGCAGGAGAAAGGTGTCTCTACGCAGGTAAATGTTGATCTGGAGGATTATGACTGATGGGATTTTTTCAGAAAATTGCTGATTTTTTTACCGGATATAAGGAGATAGACAGCGAATTCTATGAGGAGCTGGAGGAGCTTCTGATCATGGGTGATGTGGGCATCGCCACAACAGAGAAGCTTATTGAGGATCTAAAGGAAAGGGTTAGGGAGCAGCGGATCTCCGAGTCTGAGAAGTGCAGGGAGCTTTTGATGGACAGCATGAAGGAGAGCCTCAAAAGCTTCGACACGGGAGATCTTTATGCCTTTGAAGAAGGACCGTCGGTGGTTCTTATTGTCGGAGTTAACGGGGTGGGAAAGACCACCTCTGTGGGAAAGCTCGCACACATATATAAAGATATGGGAAAGAAGGTGCTTCTGTCCGCTGCGGATACCTTCAGGGCTGCAGCCATAGACCAGCTCCAGGTCTGGGCTGAAAGAGCCGGAGTCGATATCATAAAGGGAGTCGAAGGCGGTGATCCGGGAGCTGTGGTTTTTGATTCCGTTAAGGCGGCGAAGGCGAGAAATACGGATATCCTTTTATGCGACACGGCCGGAAGGCTTCATAATAAGCAGAATCTTATGAATGAGCTGAAAAAGATAAATACCATAATAAGCTCTGAATATCCCGGGGCAAAGAAGGAGACCCTTGTGGTGGTTGACGGAACAACGGGACAAAATGCCATGAATCAGGCGAAGGAATTTATGTCCGTAACGGATGTGACGGGTATAATCCTTACAAAGCTTGACGGCAGCGCCAAGGGAGGCATAGTTTTAAGTATCGAAAATGAACTGAAGATCCCGGTTAAATTTATAGGTCTCGGAGAGAAGATCACGGATCTCGAGAAATTCGATCCGGATAAATTTGTGGATAATCTGTTTAATAAATGACAATACCAGAAAAAGATCCTTCGGGCTGACGCCCTCAGGATGACAAAAGGCCAAAGCCCTCAAGATGACAGGGAATTAGCGAAGCACACTGTCATTCCGGGCGAAGCGGTTACACTGTCATTCTGAGCGAAGCACACTGTCATTCTGAGCGAAGCGAAGAATCTTTCATAATCGGAGGGAAGATCCTTCGGGCTGACGCCCTCAGGATGACAAAAGGCTGACGCCCTCAGGATGACAAAAGGCTGACGCCCTCAGGATGACAGGGAATAGCGAAGCACACTGTCATTCTGAGCGAAGCGAAGAATCTTTCATAGTCGGAGGGAAGATCCTTCGGGCTGACGCCCTCAGGATGACAGGGGAATAGCGAAGCGAAGAATCTTTCATAATCGGAGGGAAGATCCTTCGGGCTGACGCCCTCAGGATGACAGATGGCAGGCCCTCAGGATGACAAAAGGCTAAAGCCCTCAGGATGACATACAGGAATGATGTTTATTGTGATGAAAGACAGGAGAGCAGGAGATGTCGGTGAATAAAGAATATGAGTACTTAAGTCTGGAGGCCTTCGAAGAGGCATCGGAAAAAGTAAGGGAGGTCACGGTAGAAACAAAGCTTATACACAGTGACTTTTTCTCCATGACTTGCGGAAACCAGGTGTATCTGAAGCCTGAAAATATGCAGAGAACCGGCGCCTACAAGATACGAGGTGCATATTACAGGGTAAGCCGTCTCTCAGAGGAAGAGAGGGAAAGAGGCGTTATAACAGCATCGGCCGGAAACCATGCCCAGGGAGTTGCCTTTGCGGCGCAGTCCTTTGGCTGCAGGGCGGTGATAGTTATGCCTACCACCACGCCGCTTATTAAGGTCAACCGCACCAAGGCTCTTGGAGCCGAGGTGATACTTCACGGGGATATTTATGACGATGCCTGTGCAGAGGCTATGAGGCTTGCAAAGGAAAATGGCTATACCTTCGTACATCCCTTTGATGACCTCTGTGTGGCGACCGGGCAGGGCTCCATTGCAATGGAGATCTTTAAGGAGCTGCCGCTTGTGGACTATATCCTGGTACCTGTAGGGGGAGGCGGTCTGGCAACAGGTATTTCTGCTCTTGTAAAGCTCCTCCACCCTAAGGTAAAGGTTATAGGGGTTGAGCCCGAGGGAGCCGCGTGTCTTACTGCGTCACTGAAAAAGGGGAAGGTCACAACACTGAAGTCCGCTTCCACCATTGCTGACGGTACTGCGGTGAAGACTCCGGGAAAGCTTATTTTCCCTTATCTTCAGAAGAATCTCGATGATGTGATAACCGTACCGGATTCGGATCTTGTAATCGCCTTTCTGGATATGGTAGAAAACCACAAGATGATAGTAGAGAATTCCGGGCTTCTGTCGGTAGCTGCCTTAAAGCAGCTTAAGTGTAAGGGGAAAAAGGTGGTTTCCGTTCTTTCGGGCGGAAATATGGATGTCATCACCATGTCCAGTGTGGTGCAGCAGGGACTCATCTTAAGAGACAGGATATTTACCGTTTCCGTCCTTCTGCCCGATAAGCCCGGAGAGCTTGAGAGAGTTGCCGGTACCATAGCAAGAGAGAACGGAAATGTGATAAAGCTTGAGCATAACCAGTTCGTGAATACCAACCGTTCTGCCGAGGTTGAGCTTCGGATCACCCTGGAGGCCTTCGGCACGGAGCATAAGGAGCAGATCCTGTCCGCACTCGACAAAAACGGCTATAAGCCAAAGCAGGTCAGAGCCGCGCTGTGAGGTAAGTTAAGTCTTCCGGGAAGGCGGTGAAAATTGGATATTCGTAAATTCAGACGGATGACTGTAAAAAGGGCGGGTATAGAGGCACTTTTTATTGCAATAACCGTTGGGTTAAGCATATTGGACCACTACTTCGGTTTCGGGCTTGACCAGATAGGGATAGTGGTGGTTTCAGGGATTTTCGGCGCTATTCCGGGGGTTGTTGCTGTTTTTGTTACGTCCATCGGAGCTTCCCTGATCTTCAGAGAATCCTTTGCCTTGAGCTATGCCTGCTTCTCACAGTTTATTGTAATCATTGTTTCATTTTTTGTAAGGAAGGGTCTCTTAAAAACAAAGAGAAGGTGCGCCCTTCTTTATTTTATTGTCTTCTTTGTACGCTTCTTCGGTCTGTTTATAGGGAACCTTATCGACAATCTGGGTGAAAAGGAAATAGGCTATTACGTCCTGACCGACTCGACTGCTCTTACTTACGCTGCGGTTCTGATCATCCCCTTTGTTTATCTCTATATATTTGTTCACCGGATCAAGGATACGGATCTTTTGTATCTTCCGAATCTTTATGCCTATATCAAGGACGAGAGTATAGGAAAGCTTATAAATGAAAGGGAAATGGCATACAGAAAGCAATCCCTTGAGTCAAGAATGGGTCTTCTTATAGTATTTGTAGCAACAGTTATGACAATAACCGCGATCGTATTATTTAATACCCTGTATTTCCGGCCTGATATGCTGATCTCCAATATGAGGAGAATGCCAATCCCGCACTTTGGTCCTGTTTCTGAGAATGCACCGGGTTTTATGGATCCCGGAATGCCGCCGGAAAACGGGATTCCTTCGGAGCCGCCGTCAGACAGCCTAAGCAATAGTCCGGAGGAAACGTCAGACAGCTTCAGTATCACTTCGGATGGGATTGATATTGATATTCAGCTTGGAGAATGGACCACGAAAAGGGGTGCTGCGAAAAACATAGCCTTCTTTATCAAAATCGTACTGGGGCTAATCTATATTGAGATAGCTGAGATCGCAGTAGCCATGGCCTATGTGAAGAACACAGTGGCGGGTCCGGTCGAAGCCGTGTCATACGCAATGAATAGCTATGCTGCCGGAAACGAGGATGAGAGGCTTGAATGTATAAAATATGTAAAAACCATCAATATTAAAACCGGGGATGAGCTGGAAACCCTCTACCGGTCATTTGGAAAGATGGTTGAGGATTTCGGGGAATATGTTGAGAGACTAAAGAAAGAAAACGAACTGGAGAAGGATCTGGAGGTGGAAAGGGCATCAAATGCCGCAAAATCAGCCTTTCTGTCCAATATGTCCCATGAACTGAGAACCCCCATAAATGCCGTTCTCGGCATGGATGAAATGATCTTAAGGGAGTCGGATAATGAAGAGATAATCAACTATGCCGCCGATATTCAGAACGCAGGCAGGACGCTCTTAAGCCTTGTTAACGACATACTTGACTTTTCAAAGATAGAAGCCGGGAAGATGGAGATAATACCCGTCGACTATGAGCTTTCGAGCCTTATAAATGACCTTGTGAACATGATAAGGACAAAGGCGGAGAGTAAGGGGATCGCCGTTAAGGTACAGGTAAACGAGACTATGCCCCATATCCTCCATGGTGATGAGATAAGGATAAAGCAGGTTATTACCAATATTTTGAGCAATGCCGTAAAGTATACGGAAGAAGGCAGTATTACCCTGAAGCTTGACTATGAGAGAAGGGGTGAAAAGGAGCTTGATATCATGGTATCCGTCCGTGATACCGGAATAGGGATAAAGGAAGAGGATCTTACAAAGCTCTTTGTGGCCTTTGAAAGGATAGAGGAAAAGCGGAACCGTACAATTGAAGGAACCGGTCTCGGAATGAATATCACTCAGAGCCTCCTTAATATGATGGGAAGCCGCCTCGAAGTAAAAAGTGTCTATGGAGAGGGTTCGGAATTCAGCTTCTCATTACGGCAGGGGATAGTAAAGGATGAACCGATCGGCAATATAGAGGAGACCTATAAAAAGACCCTTGCTAATAAAGGTGTTTATCGTGAGTCCTTCAGGGCTCCTGACGCAAGGATACTGATCGTTGACGATACAGAGATGAATCTGAGCGTGATAAAGAGTCTCTTAAAGAAAACACTGATCAGGGTGGATACCGCATTGAGCGGCTTTGACTGCCTTGATATGATAAAGAAAAACAGATATGACATAATCTTCCTTGATCACAGGATGCCGGAAATGGACGGCGTTGAAACCTTTAAGAAAATGAAGGAAATGGATAACAGCGAATCTAAGTGCCTTGATGTCCCGGTAGTTGCCCTTACCGCAAATGCCATTAGCGGGGCAAGGGATTATTATCTTAAAGAAGGCTTTACGGATTATCTTACAAAGCCTGTGGACTTTGAAAAACTTGAAAAGCTTATAAAAGATCTGCTGCCCGATGAAAAAACGGAGGCAGTGGTGGCGGACCCTGATGACAGCGGACAAAGCGGTCCGGAGCTTCCGGAATGGCTCATTGGGATCAGTGAACTTAATACCGGAGCCGGAATCAGAAACTGCGGTTCCCCGGAGGAATACTTAAAGGCACTCAGACTTTTTTATACCAATATAGAGGATAACTATGACAGCATAAAGGGATTCTATGATAAAGGGGACAGAAATAACTATAATATCAGGGTTCATGCCTTAAAGAGCTCCGCAAGGCTTATCGGAGCGGAGGAGCTTTCGGAGGAGGCAAGGCTTTTGGAGGAGGCAAGTAATGAGGAGAGTTATGATCCTGAATACATAAAGGAGAAGACCCCGAAGCTTTTAAGCAACTATCTGGGATTTCTTGAAAGCTTATCCCCATTGGACAATAGCGCTGATACAGAAGATCAGGATATTAAGAAGCCTGAAATCGATAAAGACAGCCTCTCCGATGCCTACTCGGCTTTGGAAGAACTAATAGCTGTTGCGGACTTTGACAGCGCTGCAATGATAATAGATAATGTTTGTAATTATTCAATAAAGGATACAGAGGAAGAGGAACGGTTCCGGGAAGTAAAAAAGGCGGCAGGGAAATTTGACTGGGACAGTGTTCTTACATTGATCAGGGAAAGATAAGCTATGAAAAAGGATGTACTTCTTATAAGCTCAGGTTCAACCTTTATGGTGAATGCGATTATCGACAATCTGAAGGGTGGAGGCTACTCCGTAACACGTATCGACCCACTCGTAAACCAGATAAGCAGTGAAAAGGACAGCTTTGATATACTGGTATTTTATCTCGGGGATTTTATCGAGAATATCAGCGAAACTCTGGTTTACCTTAAGGATATCTGTGTGGAAGAGGATAAGTATCTATACTGTATTGGCAGTAAGGACGAGATAAGCATCTTACGGAAGGATGTGCCGGATCATGCCATAAGCGGGCTCTTTGAAAGACCCGTGAACATAAAGAACCTCTTATCTGCTCTTGACGGACTGGTGGCTGAGCACGAGGGTGACAGCAAAAAGAAATCTGTTCTTGTGGTGGACGATGATGTGGTATTTCTGAATATGATGAAGGAATGGCTTTCCGTGGATTACAGGGTTGCACTCGTCAATTCCGGAATGAGAGCCATTACCTACCTTGCCAATAATAAACCGGATCTCATTCTTCTGGATTACGAGATGCCGGTGACAAGCGGTCCCCAGGTTCTGGAAATGATAAGGGATGACTCGGAGACCTCGGATACACCCGTCATCTTTTTAACCGGAAAGGGTGACAGGGACAGCGTTACAAAGGTGCTGTCACTTAAGCCGAACGGATACCTCCTTAAAAACCTGAGTAAGGATGAGCTCTTGAGCTCGGTCAGGGATTTTTTTGAAAAGCAGAGAGCGAATAAAATCGCCTTGAAGATGATTTAAGGATCTTTTGATGATGTGCAGAGTCCGGATAGGAAGCCGTTCGTTATAAAGAATACAATAGCAGACAAAAATCGGAGTAACAGTATGCCTGATAACAATGTGACGGAACAGAATAATGAGTATCTCCTTGAAAAGACTCTTGCCGGATCAGATCCGGAGCTGCATAAAAGGTTTCGTGATACGGTTTTTGCAGTGCAGAAAATACTGTCGAGATACAGGTTATTGTTTCCCGAATATACCGATCATTCGGAACTTCACAGCCTGACGGTCATTGATTCCTGTAATCAGCTTATCGGCAGAAAACAGATGGCGCGTCTTAACAGCGACGAAATATATATTCTTCTCCTGTCTTCCTATCTCCACGACAGTGGTATGGGTATAGGGGAAAAGGACTATGAGGAGTTTAAGGATCGGCTTGATGCGGATTCATATTTCAGGGTTCATCCCGATGCCGGTATTACTGATTTTGTAAGGGATTATCATAATGAATTCAGCGGGATGTTTATTGAAAAGTACGCAGGTCTCTTTGAATTTCCGGGCGATGAGTACACCTTTGCGGTAAAGCAGGTGGTCAGGGGACACCGTAAAACGGATCTTTTTGATGAGAAAGAATACCCTTCCTCTTTCATATTGCCCAACGGAAATATAGTCTGTCTCCCGTATCTCGCGGCGCTTATCCGTCTGGCGGACGAAATAGATGTTGCCGCATCGCGGAATCCGCTTGTCTTATTTGATCTGGGAATGATCCATAATGCAAAGTCCCTTATGGAGCATAAGAAGCTTGCGGCGGTTGAAGCCATGGAAATGACAGAGGAAGCTTTTATCCTGACTGCAAAAACAGAAGAGGAGGAGATCCGCCAAAGCCTCCTTGAAATGGTTGATAAAATGCAGGGCACTCTTGATCTTTGCAGGGATGTGATCCATAAGAGAACAGACTTCATCCTCACGCAGAAGAGGGTCGTTCTGGATTTACGTTAAAAACAACAGGGCAACAACAGCGCCTGTCAACAATTTAAGTTGACAGGCTTTGTTTTTTATGATAGGATATGCACCGTCGGCCGTTTGCGGCCCGGAAAAAGGACGGTATCGGCATTGAAGGATGCACTTAAGGAAGCTCTGCTTTTTGATTTCTACGGAAACCTCCTTAAGGAAAAGCAGAGAGAAATATATGAGGCCTCTGTTATGGAGGATATGTCATTATCCGAGATATCTGAGGAATACGGCATCAGCCGGCAGGCGGTGTCTGCGATGCTGAACCGCTGCAGGCAGAGCTTAAGCGGTTATGAAGAGAAGCTTGGACTTATTAAACGCTTTGAAGAAACCGGAAAGCTTGCCCGTGAGATAAAAGGAGTGGCGGAATCCATCCATAAGAATACCGGAGATAAGGACGCAGGGAAGATAGCGTCCCTTGCTGACAGAATACTGGGAGATCTTTAATGGCATTTGAAAGCCTTACGGAAAAACTGCAGAATGTATTTAAGGGCTTAAGATCCAAGGGAATGCTCACGGAGGACGACGTCAAGGCTTCGATGAAGGAAGTGAAGATGGCACTCCTTGAAGCGGACGTGAACTTTAAGGTCGTAAAATCCTTCGTAAAGAGCACAGAGGAAAAGGCTGTCGGAGAAGAGGTCCTTAAAGGCTTAAATCCCGGACAGACTGTGATAAAGATAGTAAACGAGGAAATGGTATCACTTCTCGGAGAGGCTGAGGAGCTGAAGTTTGCCCCGGGTCAGGGAATCACCGTGATCCTGCTCTGCGGCCTTAACGGTGCGGGAAAGACCACAACTGCCGCAAAGCTTGCACTGAGGCTTAAGAAAAAGGGAAAGAAGAGCCTTCTCGCGGCACTTGACGTATACAGACCCGCTGCAGCAAAGCAGCTTGAGATAAATGCGGAAAAGGTTGAATCGGGCTTTTTTATGGAGGAGGAGTGTAAGGATCCCGTAAAGATAGCCAATGACGCCCTGGAGTATGCGAAAAAGCACGGCTATGACGTGGTGATACTGGATACTGCAGGACGGCTGGAGGTCGACCGGGAGCTGATGGATGAGCTTAAGCGCATAAAGGACAACGTCGAGATAACCGACACGGTTCTTGTGGTGGACGCAGGAACCGGACAGGCAGCTGTGGATGTGGCCAGGGGATTTAATGAAACTGTCGGACTTGACGGCATTATACTTTCAAAGCTTGACGGCGATGCCAGGGGCGGAGCGGTGCTGTCCATACGGAGCACGGTCGGTACCCCGGTTTACTACGTCGGTGTCAGCGAAAAGCCGGAGGGCCTGGAGGAATTCTATCCCGACCGTATGGCCTCAAGAATACTCGGAATGGGAGATGTTCTTTCCCTTATAGAAAAGGCTGCGGATACCGTGGACCGTGAATCTGCGGAAAAGATGAGGGAAAGCGTCAAAAAGGGTAAATTCGATTTTGACGACTACCTTTCCGCTATGGCCCAGATGAATAAGATGGGAGGCCTTAGCTCGATACTCGGAATGCTTCCGGGACTTACCGGAGGCAGGGATATCTCGGGGATGGTGGACGAAAGCCGGCTAAAACGCAATGAAGCCATTATCCACTCCATGACAAAGGAGGAGAGGGCAAATCCGAAGCTTCTTAATCCCCAGAGAAAGCACAGGATCGCAAGGGGTGCCGGTGTTGACATCATGCACGTAAACCGCCTGGTCAAGGAATTTAGTGAGATGCAGAAAATGATGAAGCGCATGCCCGGAATGATGAAGGGGAAGAGAGGCTTTGGCGGCTTCGGAGGTATGGGAAATCTTGCCTCAATGATGAAGGGCTTCAGGTAATCCTGTCATTCTGAGGGCTTCAGCCCGAAGAATCTTTCTGACCTGCGGTTACAGGGGCTTTCATAGTAAAAACAGATATCGATCCGTGTTCGCACGGTTTATGATATACCGGCGGTTGCCGCCGGAAAAGAATCAAGATCAAAAAGAAAGGAAAATCAAATGTTAAAGATCAGACTGAAGAGAATGGGAAAGAAAAAGGCACCTTTTTACAGGGTCGTTGTGGCAGATGCCAGGAATTCGGTTTCAAATTCAAAGAATGTAGCCGAGATCGGAACCTATGATCCCTTAAAGGAACCCTCAGAATTCAAGGTAAATGAGGAAGAAGCAAAGAAGTGGCTTCAGAACGGCGCGCAGCCTACGGAGACTGTTCAGAGATTATTCAAAAAAGCAGGGATCATTTAATTCCGGTCAGGAGGCTATTCTATGATGAAAGAAGTAGTGGAAGTGATCGCCAGGGCTCTTGTGGATAATCCGGATCTTGTCAATGTCAGCGAAACAGAGAATGAAAACGAGATAAATGTTGAGCTCCGTGTTGATAAAAGCGATATGGGCAAGGTCATCGGGAAGCAGGGAAGGATCGCAAAGTCCATACGTTCTGTTGTGAAGGCGGCATCTTCCAAGGATAACCGTAAGGTGAATGTGGATATCACCAATAACGAATGATCATATTTTATGATAGATGAGAAGGATCTAAAGAATAACTATCTGCCTGCAGGCAGGATAACAACAACTCACGGAATAAAGGGAGAGGTCAAGGTTTACCCTGAAGTGGATGACCCTGGCCGCTTTTCTTTATTTAAGGAGGTATATCTCCGTTCCGGGAGCAGGCTTATATCCGTGGAGATAGAGAATGTAAAATTCTTTAAGAAAACAGTGATCCTCAAGTTCAAAGGTATAGATGATATAAATGATGTGGTAAGGTACAGGGACTACGAGGTACTGGCCCGAAGGGAGGATATAGCCGAGCTTAAGGAGGATCAGTATTTTGACGCGGATATCATAGGGCTTATGGTCCTTGATACCTCCGGAAGGGAGCTCGGGAAAGTATCATCGGTGCTTCACGGCTCAGGCAATGATGTTTATATCATAGATCCCGGACAGGGAAAGGAGATCATGATCCCCGCGGTAAAGAGATTTGTGACAAAAGTCGATATTGAAAACGGTAATATGACGGTTGACCCGCTGCCGGGTATGCTGTCATAGAAAAGTTTGAAGTAACTGTTCAGAGGCCGGGGGTTCTGAACATATAAAGTCTGAAACAGGAAGCTTAAGCACTGACAAAACATGCATTACTGTGTAATCACTTTATTTCCTGAAATGATAGAGAACGCCATGTCCCACAGTATTCTGGGAAAGGCTGTGGACAAGGGACTTCTGTCCCTTGATACGGTTTCACTCAGGGCATTTTCCCAGAATTCCTACGGTTCGGTTGACGACTACACCTACGGGGGAGGAGCTGGGATGCTTATCGCCTGTGAGCCGGTGTGGCTTGCATATCAGGAGGCTCTCTGCCGGACCGAACGCCTCTTTGATGAGGAGACTACAGGGGAGAGCTGGGAAGAAAAGAAGGTAAGGGTAATTTTCACGTCTCCGGCCGGAAGGGTATTTGACGAGACAATGGCAGGTGAGCTGGCAAATGAGGAAGCGCTTATTATCCTCTGCGGACACTATGAAGGCGTTGATCAGAGGGTTCTTGACCGTATCGTTACAGACGAGATCTCCATCGGAGACTATGTGCTTACCGGGGGAGAGCTTCCGGCGCTTGTGATAATGGACGCCGTAAGCCGCAGGATACCGGGGGTTTTGAATAATAAAGATTCCGCGGGCACCGAATCCTTTGAAAACGGTCTTTTGGAATATCCCCAGTACACCAGGCCTGCCAAATGGCGGGGGGAAAGCGTTCCGGACATCCTTCTTTCCGGAGACCATGCCGCTGTGGATACCTGGCGCCTTACGGAGGCCAAGAAACGCACCGGAAAAAACCGTCCGGAATTACTTGAAGAATGGTACAGGAACAGAGGAATATTTTGACAGGGGTAAACTATGGATTTCAAAAGAAGATACAGAAAAGCACTTGCATTTTTTCTTAGCCTTGTACTGATGCTGCCTACGGTCAGTGCATATGCGGACAATGGCAGGGCATCGTCGGAAAAGGGGGCTTTAACTGAGGAGGCCTCCGTTTCGTCTATGCTTAAGGAAGAGGTTTCCGCTCTTCAGAGTCTCACTCCGGGAAAGGACTATGTGGACGGGGAGGGCGTATTTCTTGCGGACAGCCTTTCGGAAGCAAAGAAGACCGCATCGGAGTACGGCGCGGAGCTTATAAGCTATGATTACGGTGTGGCCTCTGTACGCTTCAAGGGAAGCACTGCCGAAGCCCTTGATAAAGCAGCAGCCCTATCAACGGTCTCGACCCTTATAGAGCCGGACTATACTGCAGAGCTTCTGGATGTGGATGATAATTTTGCAAAGATACTTGAGGAAACCGGATCATACGGAAAAATCTCCTTTGAGGAAGGCCATGTTAACAGCGGGGATACTGAAGGCAGCGATCCTCTGGCAGATAAGCAGTATTACCATAAACTTATAAAGGATGGAGATGCCCGGAAGATATCCTCGGGAAACGGGGTTACGGTAGCGGTTCTGGACACCGGTGTAAATACTGAGCATGAGGATCTGAACACCGGGGATAAGAAAAGCGCCGGATACATCGAAAAACTATGGATCCCTGCGCTTGCAAGCATTAATGATGCGGGAGAGGTGGATAAGGAGCATAGCGGCTTTGATTACAATATGGGACATGGAACCCATGTCAACGGTATTATCGCTGCAATAAAGGGGAACGGAAAGGGAGGCTACGGAATTGCCCCCGGAGTAAGGATAGATTCCATCCAGGTAACAAAGGAGAGAAGCTTTAGTCTCAAAAATATCGCGATCGGCGTCAGGATGGCAATAGACAGGCAGGTCGATATTATCACTATGAGTATGGGATCCAATTCAAATGCCTCATACTTAAGCACCGTTATAGATGAAGCCTATGATAACGGTATTATCTGTGTTGCGGCTGCAGGTAACTCCGGCTCCGAAAAGGAGTATTATCCCGCAGCATATGAGCACTGTATCTCCGTTGGTGCCGTTACCGCGACAGAGGGAAAGCTTGCGGACTTTTCAAACTACGGAAGCTGGGTTGATATTTTATCTCCGGGATCAGGGATCTGGTCTTCATATATTTATCAAAAGTACGATAATTCATCGGGCGCTGTAAAGCAGGGTTCTTCAAACATTGATTCATACAGGAGCGTAAGCGGTACTTCCCAGGCTACACCTATGGTGGCGGCTGTTACGGCGATGTGCCTTGGCTCAAACCCGGATCTTATGAAGGAAAAGAGCGGTGAACGCTTTGATATAATAAAGGAGATCCTTGAGATCACAAGTGACGGAAAGACATACAGCTATTCCGACAGGACGATGTACGGAATGATCCAGGCATACGACGCGGTTAATCTTACAAAGAGTTTTAAGCTCCACCCGTCACATACGCTTGTGGATGCTGCCGGGCACTACGGCTCCCTGTTTTCCGGGTTTATCAGCGAGAAAAAGAGCTTTAAGCTGAAGATCGGCGATTCTGAAGGAAAGATAAGCGACAAAAAGCTGACGAAGTCGGCATCCTGGAACAGCAGTAATCCCGAAGCGGTAAAGGTGGAAAAGGGGAAGGTTAAGTGCGTTTCCGGAAAGGAAGGGGACAGGGTGCTTATCACCGTTACAGTCGGAAGCGATACACTGATCTGTTTCCTGAAGGTTCAAAGAACCGTAAAGAAGATGGGGGTTCTTAGGGGAGATATGAGGATCGTCGGAAAAAGCGACAAGAGCGTACGCACCGGACAGCCTGTGAAGATCGCAAATCCTTTTTCCGCTGTTTCCGACAATGAAATTGGTGTATACTATACTAAAAAGAAAAAGCAGCTTTCAGCCGGTATTGATAGCTGCAGGGATCTGGCGGACGGCAGATTTAAATATGATATCAGTGTATCAAAGAGAGATCTGAAAAAAGTTTCGGTGGAAAAGACCGACTCGAACGGGGATCCTCTGGTGATCATACCGAAAAAATCCGGCAGTGTCATAACAGTCAGATATAAGCTTCTTGACGGATCGAATAAGAAGTTTACGGTGAAACTTAGAGTCGCCTGACAAGCTGCGTGAGGGATGCCCCTGTCATTCTGAGGGCTGTGCTGACTGTCATTCTGAGGGCTGTGCTGACTGTCATTCTGAGGGCTGTGCTGACTGTCATTCTGAGGGCTATGCCATACTGTCATTCTGAGGGCTTTAGCCCGAAGAATCTTATTTTAGGCTGCTTGTAGGGGAAGAATAACCGGAGTATGAATATGGAAAGAGAATTTGAGACGGAACTCGCAAGGGAACTCTTTATGGAGGTTTCCGCTCTTATGGATGTTAGCAAGATAAAGAGAAGGTATATTTCGCAGAAGTATATCTGGAAGCTCTGGAAAAGAGTATACAAGGAGAACTGCGGGATCACCAGGTATGTAATAATGCCGTGAGGAAGGATCCTTCGCTTACATATTTAATAAAACACAAGAAAGGAACAAAAGAAAATGGAAGCATCAGACAAGGTCAATCAGTTTATTGCAAAGGTTTTTGAAAGGGCGTCAAAGGACATAAAGACCATAGTCCTTCCCGAGTCAAACGATAAGAGGGTCATAAGAGCCGCCACCTGGGCTATGAGAGATAATATCGCAAAGATCGTAATGGTGGGGGATGAACGTGAGGTCGCGGAAAAGGCAAAGAAGCTCCGTGTCGATATTTCGGATATTGTTTTTATAAATCCTCTTACGGATCCGAAGTTTGAAGAGTATAAGGAAAAGCTTGTGGAGCTGAGAGCCCATAAGGGAATGACAGCTGAAAAGGCCGATGAGATACTCCGAAACGACTATCTCACCTACGGTATCATGATGGTTAAAAACTCTGATGCGGACGGAATGGTTGCGGGAGCCTGCCACGCAACGGCAGATACCTTAAGACCCGCTCTGCAGATCTTACGTACGGCACCCGGAGTTGAGATGGTTTCCGGCTTCTTTGTTATGTGCGTGCCCGACTGTGATATGGGTGAGAACGGCACCTTCGTATTCGGAGACTGCGGACTGAATCAGGATCCGACCTCCGAGGAGCTCGCTATCATTGCCCGCACCAGCGCCAATTCCTTCAAGGCTCTGGTTGGAGCACAGCCGAAAGTGGCCATGCTTTCACATTCTACCAAGGGTTCCGCAAAGCACGAGCTTGTCGACAAGGTCAGAAATGCGGTAAAGATCGCACATGAAAAATATCCCGGACTTATCCTTGACGGAGAGCTGCAGACGGATGCGGCCATAGTACCGGAGGTGGCGGAGAGCAAGGCTCCGGATTCCGATGTGGCAGGGCATGCAAATGTACTTATTTTCCCGAATCTCGATGCGGGAAATATTGGATACAAGCTGGTTCAGCGCCTGGGAAAGGCAGATGCCTACGGACCCCTTCTTCAGGGACTTTCAAAGCCCGTAAACGACCTGTCCCGCGGATGCAATACCCACGACATTGAAGGAGTTATCGCCATAACCGCCGTTCAGGCACAGCTTGCGGCAAAAGAATCCTAAAACTACCGATAACGGAGAATCCGATATTCTTCCCCTGCTCCATACGATGGATGAGGAACACGCCCTTAAGATGCGGATCTCTATTCAAAAGAACCGGATGAAATACCTGTTTGACAAAAGAATATGATTCATGTTATCCTATCAAAGCTTGCGGGTAGCGAGCCGCTTGGTAAGGTTCATAAAGTATAAGGACGGTGGATGCATAGATCTTCCGCCGGAAAGCGGCCTCGGGCCGTGTTATACACCGAAAAGCCCAGCGATCATAAGAAGACAGGAGGTGTCATATGTACGCTATCATTGCAACAGGCGGAAAACAGTACAAGGTTCAGGAAGGAGACGTGATTCTCGTTGAGAAGCTTCCTCTTGAAAAGGACAGTGCTGTTACTTTCGATGATGTTAAGGCTGTTGGCGGTGATTCCTTAAAGGTTGGCGACGATGTAAAGAATGCTTCTGTATCGGGGAAGGTTCTCGATCAGATCAAGGGAAAGAAAGTCGTTGTTTATCGTTACAAGAGGAAGTCAGGCTATCATAAGAAGAACGGTCACAGACAGCAGTATACCAAGGTACAGATCGACAAGATCAACGCATAACGGTGATACATTTTAAGCTTAGAAGAGCAGAGAACGGCTTTATTAAAAGCTTCAGCTGCACAGGGCATGCGGGATATGCGGAAAGAGGTAATGATGTGGTCTGCGCCGCGGTGTCGATGCTTGTTATAAACACCATAAATTCCATCGACCGGCTGCTGCCGGAGGATGCGGCCAATATGGAGGTTTTGTCTGACGACGATGAGGGAATGATAAGCTGTGAATTCAAAAGCCCTCCGTCTGAAAAGGCAGCGCTGCTTCTGGAAAGCTTGTATTACGGGATCAGTGACAGTGAAAAGAATTACGGATGTGAGTATTTGAAGCTCACGGAAGAAAGGCAGTAAAAGGAGGAATTTAGGAATGTTAAATCTTAACCTTCAGTTCTTCGCCCACAAAAAGGGAGTCGGTTCCACAAAGAACGGACGTGATTCCGAGTCAAAGAGGCTCGGTGCCAAGAGGGCGGACGGACAGTTTGTTTTAGCCGGAAATATCATATACAGACAGCGCGGAACCCATATCCATCCCGGAAAGAATGTGGGAAGGGGCGGAGATGATACCCTGTATGCAAAGGTTGACGGTGTTCTCCGTTTCGAGAGAAAGGGCAGATACTTAAAGCAGGCAAGCGTTTATGAGGTTGAAGCAAAGGCTGAATAATTTTTAGCTGTTTAATATGATGGGCTCCGGTTTTTCCCGGAGCCCTTCTTTTAACAGCGGAACTTTTGACGGTACGACAATGGCATTTAAGGACAAAACTACAATAATAATAAGATCCGGAAAAGGGGGCGACGGCTGTGTTTCCTTCCGCAGGGAAAAGTATGTGGCTAACGGCGGTCCCGACGGTGGTGACGGCGGAAACGGCGGCAGTGTTATATTTGAAGTGGACAAGGGTATGAACACCCTTTCCGACTATCGTTACAGGCGGAAGTTTTCCGCGGAAAACGGTGAAAACGGTGCTAAGAAAAGGATGCATGGAAGGAACGGGAAGGATCTGATCCTTAAGGTTCCTGAAGGCACCATAGTCCGTGACAGCAAAACCAACAAGGTGATCGTTGATATGTCCGGGGAAAACATAAGAGTTAGCGTGCTCCGTGGCGGCCGGGGCGGAAACGGAAACCAGCACTATGCCACTGCTACCATGCAGGCTCCGAAATACGCGAAGCCCGGACAGGACGGTGTTGAAGCGGAGGTTGTGCTGGAGCTGAAGAGCATCGCGGACGTGGGCCTCGTCGGCTTTCCCAATGCGGGCAAATCCACACTGATAAGGGCGGTCACGAATGCAAAGCCCGAGATAGCTGACTATCCCTTTACCACCCTCCATCCTTTCCTTGGAGTAGTGGATCTAAAGGACGGAGATGGCGGCTTTGTGCTCGCGGATATTCCCGGGCTTATTGAGGGAGCATCAGAGGGCGTGGGCTTGGGGCATGAATTCTTGCGTCATATCGAGCGCTGCCACATTCTCATTCATATGGTTGACGCTGCGGGAACCGGGGGACGGGATCCTGTTGATGACATTTATGCCATAAATAAGGAGCTCGCTTCCTTCAATGTGGATCTCTCACTTAAGCCGCAGATAATAGCTGCCAATAAGACGGATGTTATACAGACTTTAGAGGGAGAAGAGGATCCCGTAGAACGCATAAAAAAGGAATTTGAACCGAAGGGTATAAGGGTTATTCCTATTTCCGCGGCTACCCGTCAGGGTGTTAACGAACTCATGTATGCCGTTAAGGAGATGCTGTCAAAGACAGACAGGAGCGTCGCCGTATACGAGGCCGAGTATGATCCTATGGAGCATGTTGCGGAGGAGCTTCCCTTTACGGTCAGCTTTGACGAAAAGGAGGATTATTATGTGATCGAGGGTCCCCGTATCGAGAAAATGCTGGGCTACACTAATCTCGATTCAGAAAAGGGCTTTATGTTCTTCCAGAACTTTATGCGTGATATCGGGGCACTTGACCGGCTGAAGGAGCTTGGCATCAATGAAGGCGACACGGTAAAGATCTACGGCTTCCAGTTTGATTATTACGAGAATTAGACTGTAATCCTGAATTCATTATTCTGTCATCCTGAGCCTTATCCCGTATCGGAGATACGGGATGCCACCCCGGCGAGGGGAAGCGAAGGATCTTTTTCCGGTTATGGCTGCAACATTTTAATGAGTACAAGAGATATGAAGAAGATCGGAATTCTTGGAGGCACCTTTAATCCCATACATTTCGGACACCTGATCATTGCCGAACAGGCACTTTTTGAATTCGGCCTTGACCGGGTTATCATTATGCCAAGCGGTAATTCTTACCTTAAAAAGGATATGAAGATGCCCGAGGCGGAAGTCAGGCTTGAAATGGTGCGCCTCGCGGTTTCCGATAATCCTTTCTTTTCCGTATCCGATATGGAGATAAGGCGGGGCGGCAATACCTACACTGCGGATACCATTGAGGAGCTAAATTCCCTGTTTCCTGATGACGCTCTTTTCTTTATCACCGGGGCGGATGCACTGCATGAAATGAAGAATTGGGTGACTCCCGAACGGATTTTTTCCGGCTGCACCGTTATCACCTCGGTCAGAAATAATGAAAGCCTTGATGAACTTTACCGGGATATTGAATTCTATAAAGAGCATTTTGATGCTAAAATAGAGGTATTACATACCACAAATATAGACATCTCTTCTTCCATGATAAGAGAGCTTGTCAGACAGGGCCGCTCGGTCAGGTATTACCTTCCCGAGGCGGTCAGGATGTTTATTTACGAACGGTATCTATATGAACAGCAATAATAAAGCCATTAAAAAAAGGATAAAGAAGCTTCTCGATAATGAGAGGTATCAGCATACTCTTGGGGTTGCCTACACGGCGGCTTCTCTTGCGATGCGTTATCGTGAGGATCCGGAAAGATTATTTACCGCCGGGCTCCTTCATGACTGTGCGAAAAACATCTCCAATGATGAAAAGTACGCGCTTTGCAAAAAGTATAAGCTTCCCCTTAATGATGTGGAGAAGAAAGCGCCTTATTTACTGCATGCTAAGCTCGGAGCCTATATTGCTGAGCATGATTTCGGTATAAGGGATAAGGAGATCATTAACGCAGTCAGATACCATACCACAGGGCGTCCCGGAATGAGTCTTATCGAGAAGATCATTTTCACTGCAGATTACATCGAAATTAACCGGAATGAGGCTCCGAACCTTACGGACATAAGGGAGCTTGCTTTTACGGATATCGATATGGCGGTAAAGAAGATTTTAATCGATACACTTGACTACCTGTCTAAGGGATCGAGACCTGTCGATCCCACTACAAAGGAGACCTACGACTACTATGCAAAATCTTGATATAGCGATGGCTGCCGCTGCAGCACTTGAGAATAAAAAAGGCGAGGATGTCAAAATAATCAATATCGGTGAGATATCCGATTTTGCTGATTTTTTTGTCATTGCTACCGGAAATAACCCGAACCAGCTGGATGCCATGGAGGAGGCTGTGGGTGAAGCTCTTTTTAAGGCCGGAGCCACGCATAAGAATACCGAGGGCAACAGGGACAGCAGTTGGATCCTTATGGATTACGGGGATGTGATCGTGCATATCTTCGATAAAGAAAGCAGGGCGTTTTATGACCTCGACCGTATCTGGAAGGACGGGGAGGTTGTGAGATAGGCCGGTAGGTTATTTCCCCGTATCTCCGCACGGCAGCTGTTGGATTTTGCCCGGATATCCATACGGCAGCTGAAGTCAGATCACGCTCTCTGCCTTTGTTTTGCGCCGAAATATTCGGACGGCACTCCGCCTCAAAAAGAGCGCTTTCGGCTCGTGCCGCCGCATTTCGGCGCAAAACTGCAGTCGTTCGCTATCGATCTGCCTTGCAGCTGTCGTGTGGATATCCGGGAGTAAGCTGCAGTTGTGGGATATCGATCTGCCCTGCAGCTGCCGTGTGGAGATCCGTGGGTAGGATGCCAATGACGTTCGGTTAGTGTCATTCTGAGCGAAGCGACGCATATCCCACATCGCAGATGTGGGATGCCGCCCCGGCGAGGTTTATCCCACATCGCAGATGTGGGATGCCTCCCCGGCGAGGGGTTGCGAAGCAACAGTAAGAATCTTCCATATCGTGGCGGTATCTCATATCTTAAGTGTCAGATATGTGTTTCCTGCGCCCGGGATGATAAGGATATGCAGGCTGTTTTTTGAAACTTAGAGAGTCGTTTGAGTGAGGAGGTGTATGAATTTATGAGGAAGAAAAACAGATTCGGAAACCTGAGAAAGCTGATCTCCATTCTGCTTTCCGTTACACTTCTTACAGCAATGCTGCCACAGGGAGTATATGCTGAGAACTTAGACATGGTTTCTTCTGATTCCGAAGAGGTGCTTGGGAACGCACCCTCGAATGACGGTTCGATAGGGCTTATTAGTGTTTTTGGCAATGATAACTTCCGGGACGGTAAAAATGTTAAGGGTAGCGAAAAGGTTAAGCTGTATCTCGGAAGCTTTGATCCGTCCCTAAGCTCTTTGGGCCTTGATCAGGATAAGACGGAATTCAGTGCCGATAAGGCCGGAACGGGAAACCATCATCTGAAAAGCATTTTCCTTGTGTCTAAAGATGGTTCCGTGAGGATCCCTCTTGCTGATTCCACTGCATCCTCCGCAGAGCTTTCCAATATGTCGAAGGCGGGAATCAAAGCAGATTATAGCAGCGAGCTTGAGTTTACTAATATTGATTTTTCAAAGGCTCTGAACGGAACGTCTCCTGTTCCGGCCGGTGAATATTATATACTTGTAACCCTGAATGGGGAGCTCGTTTCAGGTGCTTCCGGCGGACAGACGGTCTTCAGCACCGTGGGTGACGATGTGCTGACCGTAACTGCTTCCGGCGGAACTGCCCCTGTAATAAAGAGCAGCTCTTTTTCCGGTATGGAGGGACAGTCCTTTAATGCTGCTCTTTCTGCCGTTCCCGCAAAAAGCGGTGATATAACCTGGGAGGAGTCGCCTTCAACAAATACAAGCTTCAGTGATATCGGACTTACCCTCGATCCTTCAGGTACGATAAGCGGTAAGCTTAAGCTGAAAGACAGCAGTGATAATGACAGCGGGGACCGGACCTATCATATAAGCGTAATTGCAACAGAGTCCGGTAATGAGGAAAAGGCTTACGGGGGTATCGACTTTACCATAACGCCGAATTCAGCCTTTAGTATAACCACCAAAAAGCTTCCGGAAGCATATCTTGGAAAAGACTATTCCTATACCCTTAAGTCCAGCCTGGAGGCCGACTGGGAGATAGTGGAAGGGGATCTTCCGGAGGGGTTCGTTTTTGACACTTCTACCGGTGTTCTTTCCGGAAATGCCGTACCCGGTACCGGAAGGACATATGAGCTTACCTTCAAGGCTTCCTATAAAATCGATGCCTCCATTAACCAGACTAAAACATTAACGCTTGCGGTAAGAGGGGATTATTCCAGGATACTCATACCGAAAAACATCATAGATTCATCAAAGGGTATTTCCTGCTGGCTGCAGGCGGACTTTACCACAAAAAACGGAACGGAAGAAAACAGCTGGTTCTGGAGCGGAAGGCTGGGGGAAGAAAAGAACGGTGCTACCCTTAGCGCAAATGAAGCCATGGTAGTCCCGGTAAGGCTTTACGGCGGGGATATGGATTCCGTATTCAGTAATGTTCGGCTCATGGCTAATGTTGACGGAGAAGCGGAGGCTGTGGAAATTGCGGGGTTTACCGAAGAGAAGAAGGTGGAGTGGGGTGAGAGCGTTGAGCTTAGTGCTGCTTCCCCTGAGGTAGCTCTGACCAGCCTTCCCGATAAGTTCATTCTGCTTGATCAAAACGGGGAGAAAATGACCGTCACGGCAGACCGTGATATAAGCGTGACATTTATTTCCGAAGATAAAGAGAGAGAGCTTTCCCCCGGAGCAGTGGTAAGGGTCGGTCAGAGCTTTGAAGTTGAGCTTAACGCCTTTAGCGGTCTCTGCAGAAAGTATGACAACAGCTTTTTCGGTGGCTTCGAAATTGAAGGAGGTGGTGGCCGTACATATACTGCGGTTCCGGATCCGGAGTCGCTTACATTTACTATCCCGGATTATGTGGCTTCCGAAACTCTTTCCGGCAGAGTATTATATGCCCTTAGCGGGGACGAGAAAGTTAAAAACATAAAGCTTTCATATTACCAGTCCCTTCCCGGCGGAAATAAAGAAGGCAGTACCGTTACAGGTGATGACGGCAGCTTTTCCGTGAGTGTATATCCGGGGGCGGACGTCTATCTGAGCACACCTCTTTCCTACAGAAATGAAGTGATCAAAGCTGACGACATCGATGCTGATCATAGGATCTACGTTAATCCCGGCGATACCTCCGCATGTCTTGATCTCAGGTTTTCCTTTTATAAGGATCAGAAGGACAGTGACACCGTACGATACATAAAGTCGCTTCCAGGCGGGAGTACGAATGTAGTCGCCTATGCTTCGGGCAGAGATCTTGGGGTAGGGCACTTTATTTTCGTAGATAATACGGAAAAAAATATCAGATTCAGGATATGGAATTCATATTACGCCGATATTCTTCAAAATCTTGCATCCGGTGCAGAGGGGGATGCAAAGCGGACTGTGAAGCTGTCCTGGCCCGGCTCCGGTGTCATTAATGAGGGAAGTCAGGATGTGGAGGTTAATGAGTTCCTTAGGGGAACTGCCGATATCATGTTCCCCGTTAAGGGAGGCATAGTCCAGAAGATCAGGAATACTTCTCCCGTAAATATAAGGCTGAAATCTTTATGGTTTGACCATAGCACAGGGAGCTATATCGGAAGCTCAGGGGAAGAGACCGTCCATGGACTAAGCACCAGAGATCTTTCATTTTTTAGCCCCGGGGACTCCGGAACCTATGATATAGCAGTGATTTCTACGGAAATGCATCCCTTTATAGAAGACTGGAATCAGTTTAACCGGGACTATGGCTCAGAAAACGCGCTGCAGAAATATGAGGATATTAAAATTGAAAGCGGAGCCGCAACGGCACTTCCGGATGCATCCTATGATCTAAGCAGGATCTCCGAACAGCTGTACATTACGAAGCCAAGATCCAGTGCGTCCGCTCCGGCACAGTTTACGGCAAATGAATTAGTTCCGGTTACGGGAACCATCGCTCTTGATGAGGGCTATGCCGGAAAGCTTAAGGGGATTTATGTGGAAACGAATACGCCTGTTCAGTGCCTGACAATAAACGGGATACGTTATGAGGGAGCAGGGACTCCTTCCGGTTACATAAGAATTGAGCCCTCAGTCAGTCTCCCCTGCCAGTACACTCTTTATGCATCTCCGAGAGTCGGGTCAGAAAACCTTGACATCACAGTCTGGGCCAAAATAAATATCGAAAAGGGAAGCAATTCCTTAGGCATATATGAAAATCAGCTTGTGGGGGAGGTCGAGGTGGCTTCTCCGGGTCTGGTGTTGCAGCTCCCGGAAAGTGCCGGTTCGAATGTCATAAGCGCAAGACTCATATCCGCCCCTCCTGTAGACGAATCGGGAAATAGAACAGAACCCTACACCGTTGCTGTTTTTGACGGGGATGAAATGGTCTATTCCGAAAGGAACTGCCGCGGGATAAAGGACAGGGTTGTTACACTTAATCTCCCCGACAGCTTTGTTGCAGGGCAGGCTGCCCATAGGATCAGTGCTAAAGCCGGACCGAATGATGAGGATAAGCTGGAGTGGATGGATACGGTTACAGGTGAGGTAGTGATAGGAGTGGGGGATATTCCGACCCTGAAAGCCCACTACCTTGATCTCTATGACAGCGAAGGCAGGCTTTATGATTCCCTTATGTCAGGGCGTAAATACGACTGGGGACCGCATACGGCAGTATATTACAGGGTAAGAGCCGAATTTGAAAATGATGAATTTCTGGATCCCGATTTTGGAAGTTCCGTGCTGGGAGAGGATGCTCCTATTGTCTTTTCTGTCAAGATGCAAAACGGACAGTCTCTCAGGCTTCCCGGAAGGAAAGAGTCTGAAGGGGTTTATGTTTCCGAAAAACAGAGGATAGGCTCTGCAGTAATACAGACTCAGGTGGATTATGCGGTTAAGAGAGATGATGTGAACGTTGAGAGCGGTCCCGATCTCAGTGCCCCGAGGAGACCCTTTACCGAGGGTGTGATGGAGAAGACAGATATCTATAAGCTCTGCAGCGAAGAAGATATGCCGGAGGATAAGCTTGATCTTATCGACATTAGCGAAGAAAGGGTTGATGCTGAGGAATATGCCCTGGCATTTAATGACGAGAATAAGCTGTATGATGATATAGTTGACAATCCCGGGATCTATGAAGAAATGGCTGACGCTCTTGAGGAAGAGCTTCTGGATGGCGGATGTTACTATATTGATCCCGATACCGGAAAGGTTGATGATAGTAAGGTTCCGGAGTGGACACATACCGAAGGTGATGACAGCAAGGCTCCGGATCTCGCTAAATTACTGGACAATATCACTGTAGAGGGCTCACAGACGGGTCTTGCCGTTACAAGCCTTGCCATTACCCTTGACAGGGAGAGATATGAAAGCGAACTAAGATCCTTTATTTCCACGGATTTTGATAGTTCCGTATCACCTTCTTCAGAAGTTGCGGATTGGAAAGGGGATGACAGCAGCTTGAAGATAAAGCCGGGAAGCGGCTGCTTTATGTCCCCTGAAACAAATGTGGTGACCGATAAAGATGGAAATGTGATACTCGAACAGACCACCTGCTTCTATATTTCGGAAAAAGATGACGGATCCTCTGTTATGGCCGAGGTGCAGCTTACGCGTGCGCGCCATGTTGATGATAACGGGATAATTACGGAGGAATGGGACTATGGCGAGGATGCGGATATCATAGGCATAGCTCCGACAGGTACTGTCACCGCTGCAAGCGGAAAAGCCGGTTCCTCGGAAAGACCCCACAGGGGCTCATATGCCCAGATCCTTGGCGTGAGGGTGGGATGCTCTATGGATCTTGTGAGCTATTTCCTCGATTCGCCGATATACCAGTCCGGTTCCGCAGACGCGGCCGAATCAGGCGATATCGCGAACCTTTCCTCAGGACTTAATCTTCTGGTATCAAATGCCCTTATAGACGGCATCCACGGTGCTATGAAGATCGGTGAGAATAAGATCGGAAGTGCCGGGAGATTCTGGAGTGCTGTCAACGCTGCTTCGGGAATTCTGGCTGCGGGATGCACTACAATTTCCACCATTATGGGAATGAAGGCACTTGCGGATAATTTCTATGAAGTGGAGAGCCTTACTAAAACCCCCTGCTTCAAGGCGATGAGGGCACAAACACAGCAGAGCATTCTCCGGGATCTGGATTCCTTCCATCAGGAAACCAATGACGCCATGTTCTGGACATTGGTGCATGGCGGCTTTAACACAGTCTTCACTCTTGGCTCTACCTTTGGCATCAATAAGACAACCAAGGAAGCCCTGGCGGGTTATATACGGAAAACCGCTGCAAGGAAAATGACAAGAACCGCTGCCGGGAAGGCCGCTAAGTCAATGCTTGCCAGAATTGCAGGACCTCTTGTCCTTGCAAGCGCTCTTGTCATTATCGAAACATCCCTTGCATCCCTGGTAAGCCTGAGCCAGTCTATGTCTCTTGACGAACACAGGTGGATGCTTGAAGAATGGATAGCTGACAGCGTGGAAAGAGAAGCAGAGGAGAGGGAAGACGAGTCCTGTGGTTACAAGAAAAAGAAGAAGGATCTGCGCGTTGGATCCGGTAATAATATCAGAAATTCATCCGGTCTTGATTCCTCTACCTATGCGCCAATATATGATCCCTCCGGAGTGGTCTATGCCGGTGTGAAATCCAATCCGGTAGACGGATCTTCCGTTAAACTTTTTAAGAATGGCTCATCCGATCTTTCAAGCGACTATCTGATACCCGCAGATCAGAGGGAGATCACGCCGGAGAAAAATGTGCTTACTACCGGTAAAGATGGACGTTATGCGTGGATGGTGCCCTTAGGACAATGGTTTGTGACTGCCGAAGCGGACGGCTTTCTTCCCGGAAACAGCAATAATGACAAGGCAGCAGTGGATAAGGGGACAAATTATAACTGGCTTCCTGTTCCGCCTCCTCAGATCGATGTCAATATTCCTTTATTGAGCTATGAAGCTCCTGAGATCGAGGCCATTAATTTCCTGACTGACGGAATATACGTGACCTTTGATAAATATATGGATATTAGCGATACTGACGGACTGATGAAGGATAATGCCTTTGTCCTTAGGAAAGGTGATGAAACGGGAGAAGATATTCCCTTTAGTATTGAGCTTCCTGACAAGGAGAAGGAGCCGGATAATATTATTGACAGCGAACGGGACGAATACGCAAGAAATGTTATTCTAAAAACAGCCTCACCATTAAGCGTGGGAGAGAAGGTTTTCCTTGAAATTGACGACGGAGTCCTAAGCTATTCCGGCATCGGTTTCGGAGCTGCAAAGAAGACGGGACCCTGGACGGGAAACGTTACGGAAAAGCTTACTCTTGATGCGCCTTCCCTTTCGGAGGATTCGGCAGAACCGGGAGAGGTTAAGCAGAATGTTTCGGCAGCCTTTAAGGATGTCATTACCCCTGATACGGATAACGGTGATACCGGGAGAAGGGCTGAAATATATTTCACACTGGATGGCAGCGACCCCACTGACAAAGCTAACAGCGAAAGAAAGAAATATGAGGGGATTCCCATTCTTATCGGCCAGTCCCTGACAATAAAAGCTTACTCCACACTTTACGGATATAATGACAGTGAGGTAAGCAGCTTTGACTACAGTGTGGGTCAATATGAAAAGGAATATGTCTTCCTTGACAGCGACAAGGAAAAGGAGGAAGAGGAAGAGGAGGAAGCTGAAACAAAGTCTGAAACAGCTGTACAATCCGCTGCAAATGTTTTCTCTGTAGCCGAGATCGGAGGCTATACATTTAAGTGGCTTAATTCCGTGTCTTATAACGGGAGAAAGCATTATCCTGTCATCTTAGGGGGTTCAGGGAAGAATACCAAGAGGAGAGCCGAGGATGTGACCCTTAGTATTACCGACAGTCAAGGAAATCCCGTGCAGCCGTCTAAAATCAAGGCAAAGATTAAGAAGGGCAGGGATGCCGGACAGGCCCAAATGACCCTGAAGCTAAAGGGTAAGGAGTTTAAGAGCCTGAACAGACTCCTTAAATCTGCTCCTTTTGCTTTTTCGATTGTTCCTGCTGACATTTCTGATCCTGATATCAAGCTTGATGTTAAGTTCGATAAAAGGGGCAGGGTTAAGAAGGTATCCTGTATCTTGTCGGGAAAGAAGATCAGATTAAAGAAGAAAGACTTCAGTGTTTCCGGGACTGATAAGGATCTCACTATTGAGGCTAAAGGAAACTTTACCGGTAAACGCAGGATTGACCGGTAGTATGCGTTTGGTTTGGCCCGAATCTCCGTATGGCAGCTGTTGGATTTTGCCCGGATCTCCACACGGCAGCTGAAGTCAGATCACGCTCTCTACCTTTGTTTTGCACCGAAATATATGGACGGTGCTCCGGAGAAAAAAGAGCGTTTTCTCCTGCGCACCGCCACATTTCGGCGCAAAACTGCAGTCGTTCGCTATCGATCTGCCCTGCAGCTGCCGTCCGGAGATCCGTGGGTAGGATACCAATGACGTTCGGTTAGTGTCATTCTGAGCGAAGAATCTTTTTGTGGGTATACTGAAGCCGGCGCTATCGATCTGCCCTGCAGCTGCCGTGTGGAGAACCGGGCAGAACAGAGGAGTGACCCGGGTAATGAATGATTTTGGAGAGTGGATAAGGGCGTAATGAATAAGCAGCACATAATCCATAGGGTCATTGAGGGCAGTATTGCGGAAGAAATGGAGATCGAGCCCGGTGATGAGCTCATCAGCATAAACGGGCAGGAGATTGAGGATATCTTTGATTACCAGTTTCTGACAGAAGATTCCTTCCTGACTGTTATTATCCGGAAATGTAATGGTGAGGAGTGGGAGCTTGAGATCGATAAGGACGAGGATGAGGATCTCGGCATCGAATTCGAGAACGGTCTTATGGATGAGTACCGTTCCTGCAGAAATAAATGTGTTTTCTGCTTTATCGACCAGATGCCCCCGGGTATGAGAGAGAGCCTCTACTTTAAGGACGATGATTCCAGGCTTTCCTTTTTACAGGGAAACTATGTTACACTTACCAATATGTCGGATAAGGATATTGACAGGATCATCCGTTACCGCTTAAGCCCCATCAATATTTCTTTTCAGGCTATGAATCCGGCTCTTCGCTGCAGGATGCTTAATAACCGTTTTGCCGGGGAGGCTTTGAAGAAGGCTGACAGGCTCTTTGAAGCCGGGATTGAGATGAACGGACAGATCGTTCTCTGCAAGGGCTTAAATGACGGTAAGGAGCTTGACTTTTCCATACGGGAGCTGTCAAAATATATTCCTCATCTTAAAAGCGTTTCCGTTGTGCCGGTGGGGCTCACAAAGTACAGGGAGGGGCTTTTCCCCCTGGAGGGTTTTGACAGGGAGGATGCAAGGAAGGTTCTTTTACTTATTCATTCCTGGCAGGATAAGCTTTTTTCGAAGTACGGAACCTACTTTGTCCATGCCGGGGATGAGTTTTATATTATGGCAGATGCGGAGATCCCTCCGGCAGAGAGCTATGACGGTTATCTTCAGTACGAAAACGGTGTGGGAATGATCCGCTCCTTTCTTGATGAATTTGAGGAATGCCTTGTTGATCTAAGGGAGCATCCGGAGGATTATCCGCCACAGGATACGGTACGGGAACTGTCCCTATGCGGAGGGCTCCTTATGCAGGATTATATAAGGGACTGCCTTAATAAGCTGTCAGGGCTTTATCCGGGTATCAGGGTTCATTATTATCCCGTCAAAAATCTTTTTTTCGGAGAGCGGATCACTGTCAGCGGTCTTCTTACCGGTCAGGATATTGTGGGAGCACTAAAGGGGAAGGTGCTTGGCGAGGTGCTTTTCCTTCCGGAGAATCTTTTAAGAGCTGATACGGATATTCTGCTTGATGATATGAGGATTGGCGATGTTTCGGAGGCTCTCGGGGTTCCGGTGCGGATAATTAGGACCGACGGAGAGGATTTTATAAGGAAGATCGTAATGACATACTGAGGAGCGGATGCGACGCATATCCCAAATCGAAGATGCGGGATGCCGCCCCGGGAAACGAGATGCGAAGTAACATTTAAGGATATTTCATCCGGATTGGGAAGATTCTTCGCTTCGCTCAGAATGACAAAGATGCTCAGAATGATATTTACTTTTGATGTAACTATTCAGAACAGTCACTTGCGGAACCGCAAGTGACATATGAAAACCTTTTGATTTTGGGGAAAAGGAAAAATGAGTAAACCGATTGTAGCACTGGTTGGGAGACCGAATGTGGGAAAGTCCACATTATTCAATGTTCTTGCCGGTGAACGTATTTCAATAGTCAAGGATACCCCGGGGATCACCAGAGACCGTATTTATGCGGATGTGAGCTGGCTTGACCGGGATTTTACCGTGATCGATACTGGGGGTATTGAGCCTGACAGCAAGGACAATATGCTGTCCGAGATCAGGGATCAGGCAGAGATCGCCATTGATACCGCTGATGTCATTGTTTTTATAACTGATGTAAAATCGGGTTTGACCGACGCGGATTCAAAGGTTGCCGACATCTTAAGGCGTTCCGGAAAGAATGTGGTTCTTGCGGTTAATAAGGTTGACAGCTTTGAAAAGTCCGAGATGGATGTCTACGAGTTCTATAATCTCGGAATGGGAGATCCGATTGCCATATCCGCAGGACAGAAAAAGGGTATCGGAGACCTTATGGATGAGGTGGTGAAGCATTTTCCGGATAAGGCGGATAATGAGGATGACGACAGCCGGCCCCGTATAGCCATAGTGGGTAAGCCGAATGTGGGAAAGTCCTCCATAATCAACAGACTTATCGGGGAAAACCGGGTTATAGTTTCCGACATCGCCGGAACCACCAGAGACGCCATAGACACACCCGTTAAGCATAACGGAAAGGAATATGTGTTTATCGATACGGCGGGACTAAGGAGGAAGAATAAGGTTAAGGAGGAGCTGGAGCACTTTATGATCCTCCGTACCGTAAGCGCGGTTGAAAGATCGGATCTTGTCATTATCGTTATTGATGCCAATGAAGGTGTGACCGAGCAGGATGCGAAGATCGCAGGCATCGCCCACGACCGGGGGAAGGGCTGTATTATCGCTGTCAATAAGTGGGACAGCATTGATAAGGACAATAAGACTGTCAATGATTACACGAAAAGAATAAGGAGTGTTCTTTCTTTTATGCCCTATGCGGAGATTATTTTTATTTCTGCAAAAACAGGGCAGAGACTTTTCAAATTATATGATATAATCGACAGAGTGATAGAAAACGCTACCTTAAGGATACAGACCGGTGTCCTTAATGAGATCATGACCGAGGCCGTCACACTGCAGCAGCCCCCTGCCGATAAGGGTAAGAGACTGAAGCTCTTCTATATGACCGAGGTTTCCGTGGGACCGCCCACCTTTGTGATCTTTGTTAACGATAAGGAGCTTATGCATTTTTCATATGTGAGATATATGGAAAATCAGATAAGGAACGCTTTTGGATTTACCGGAACGCCTCTTAGGTTTATAATAAAGGAAAGATGAACACCTGTCATTCTGAACGCAGCGACGCGTATTTCGGGAAATGACTAATATACAGTAGGAGATTTATAAGGGGAATGAATATTGCAGCGAGGTTAGTCAGTCTTATTATCGGATATTTCCTCGGAACCATACAGTCGGGATATATACTGGGGACAAAGCAGGGTCTTGATATCAGATCCGTAGGCAGCGGTAATGCCGGAACAACCAATATGCTCCGCACCTTTGGAGTAAAGGCAGGTGCCCTGACCCTTGTTTGTGATATTTTGAAGACCCTGGCGGCTATGCTGATCTCCTGGTTTCTCTTTGGGAGAAATGATCCCGGATTTGCTTTACTTTATATGACCTATGCCGGAGCAGGCTCGATATTGGGGCACGACTTTCCATTCCATATGGGATTTAAGGGAGGAAAAGGCATAGCCGCTACCGCAGGTCTCATTATCGGATATCTGGATCCCTTTCTGTTTGTTGCGGGATGCATCGTATTTTTCGGGCTATTCCTTACGACCCATTATGTTTCTCTTGGCTCCATCATGGTATGGCTTGCATTTTTTATCGAGATGGTGCTGCTTGGAGAGAACATTATATTTAAGGGAAACCGTTATGCAGCCCTTGCACCACAGGTCAGATATGAGCTGTATATTTTGCTGTTCCTTCTCGGAGCCCTTGCCTGGTTCCAGCACAGAGGGAATATTTCAAGGCTTCTTCAGGGGAAGGAGAGGCATACCTACTTCAGTAAGGAGAAAAACGCCGCAGAGGCAGAGAGATTTAAGAAGCTGAATCCCTGAAATATGGGATACAGCCACGGGCTATTAGCTCAGCTGGGAGAGCGCCAGGTTCGCAATCTGGAGGTCAGGGGTTCGATCCCCCTATGGTCCACTTTTGAAAAGACCCCGGAAACACGCTGAAAAGTGCTTGCTATCAGCGGCTTCCGAGGTTTTATTTAGTCATAACTATAATATTCCTTGGTTCGACAAATATGACATTTTCTACCAACAAAGAAAAATATAAAGTATTATTAGCGGCTGTACTCATAATTCTTTCATTGTTAGCTATGGGATTAAAGATCTGCATTGGTCTTGATAATGACGAGGTATTTATCATTTACCTTGCTTCACGGGTGGCTGAAGGAAAAACACTGTTTCTTGACAGCTGGGATGTGTATGTTACAAATGCTGTTATTCCTGCATTTTTTATAAGGATTTATCTTGACATTATCCATTCCTTGGATGGTCTTATGGTGTATCTAAGGATCATCTCTTCTATAGTGCAGTGTCTGGTGGCTTACCTGTCATACAGGATATTCAGCAAACACTATTCCCGTGAATCAGCTTTTTTTGCAGCGATAGTAATAGCAAACCTCCTTCCGAGAGCTACCCAGAATCTTGAATATGGTTTTAATGCCATGATCTTTATTATTCTTACTTCGCTACTTCTTTTTGATTCGTTTCAAAGTGATGGAAATAAAGAAATTATGGTAGGTATGGCAGGTCTTTCATACGGACTCGCAGTATTTGTTTATCCTACTATGCTGATATCCTTACCCTATCTATTATATCTTCTTTTTTTCAGGATCAACCCTTGCGTGAAGATCCGTTTAAAATACAATCTAATCTTCTGGGGCTGCTGTTTTCTGTTGTTTCTGTTATTCATGTACTACATACTGACCCACATGACCATTAATGATTTTATTATAAACGTGTCAGGTCTTCTTAAAGGAGATGACCACTCTAAATTCTTCAGCGCTTTTTCAAACAAAGACTCGATCTTCAAACTGTTTTTCCGTTCAACCGCTTTGATATTATGTTCCTTTCTTATATATCTTCCGTTGCGTAAAAAATGGCATTTTCCGCCAATAACCATTATATATATTTATATACTACTAACTTGTTTTCTGATAATAATGCTGAATATCACCGGATTACGCCCGAGCGGACCCTTCGGTCTTCTTGAAAGATATATAATCTATGCGGTAATGGCAGTTATACTTGCTTTTTCATTAAAAAAGGATCCTCCGCTTTTTTACTGTTTCACAATCATGGGTATTTTTATTTTTTTTGGTGCTCTAGCCGGTTCAAATCTAGGCTTTGCGCAAAATGCCTTGTATCTTGAGCCAACCATTATTTCTTTCATCATCAGTATTAATGAACATAAGCGTAGTATATCAAAACCGGGGATTTCAAAACTTGCTTCATTTTTTATATTTATGATGCTTATTGAATTGATCTTTTCAAAGGCGTATTTTGTAAGGGTCAACGGTACAACCCCGTCTAATGTAACTGAATACCGGATTGTATCGGAAGAGGGTATCACGAAAAACATATTTTTATATCCCGGGCAGATTTCCGAATGGAAGAAATATAGGGAATATTTACAGAAAAACACACAGTTTGGAAAAACATATATCAATGTTGGAAGTGATACCCAGCTTAATTACTATTATAACGGAGAAATGGCAGCTCCGCAGTTTTCCGGCACCTTTTCTGCCGGAAGGCAGTGGATTGATTATTATACTATAGGAAAAAGAGAGCTGCCAGATTATATCTATGTGGATATAAGATACTATCCGGATATTACGATGTTTTTATCAACACCATTTGGACAATATATTAAAGACAGGTACGTTGAACAGTCTTTAGAGCCTGGGGCTGAGTTTTACATATTAAAGAAAGTTTTATAAGCTTTTCACGTTTGCTCTGTTTATCCTGTTATAGTAAATGTCAGATAAATCAGCCGTTTACTATAATGCTCCGCAAGGATGCGCATGGATTTTGTAAGGAAATCTGCTGCTTTCAGCCTCCAAAATCCAGCGCAGTAAACGCCATTAGGTAAAACCTGATGTCGTTTACTATATATTAGAGAACTTGAAATAAACAAAAGGTCACCCTCTCAATAATTACAATGGAGGAACAGACCTTTTGTTTTTGTAAACTCCTGTTGAAATTAAATGGATTTCACGTTATCTTTTGGGGCAGAGCAGATACTTCTAAGGCGGGTTGCCGCTTCTTACAATTCTTTTGTTATGATTTCTAAAGACTTCCTGCTCTGAAACCCATTTTTTTATGAGCAGGAGAATACATATATGGTTTGTCCTGCTTAAATTCGGTAAACAAGGAGGAGAACTGTATGTGTGATGAAAGATCAAGAATTATGAAGCCGCTGGAAGAAAGGACGTCATTGACGATTTTCTTTTTACTGAGATCTTGGCTGATGAAGAAGACGGAGCGGAGGTCTGCCGGATGATCCTTAGTCTCGTCCTTAAGCGTGAGATCGGTGAGATCAGCTTCACAGCCCAGAAGGCTGTGCCGGGTGTTTCGGAAAGCTCACATGGTATAAGGATGGATGCTTATATTACGGAGCATCTGACAGAGGACGGGATAGACAGGCCTGTTATCAGGGTATATGATGTTGAGCCTGACAGGCAGAGCTCAAAGAAGAAGCTGCTCTCGAGGCGGAGCAGATACTATGGGGATCTGATAGATGTTCAGCTTTTGGAAACGGGAGTGGAATATGATAATGACGGGGTACGGAGGATATTTCTGTATATGAACGGGGAACTTCCGGAAAATGCCGGAGAGGATGACAGAAAGTTAAAAAATCTCCTTAGGTACATAGGGAAAAGCACAAAAGACAATGTAACGGACGATCTCACGGACAAGCTTAACGATATTGTACACAGGACCAAGGCAAAGAAAGGCGTAGGTATCAGATATATGAAGAGCTGGGAAAGGGAAAAGGAAATAAGGGAAGAAAGCCGGGAAGAAGGCCGCGAGGAAGAACGTAAAAACACTGAAACCGAGCGGAAAAGGGCGGACAGGGCCGAGGCAAGGATCAGGGAGCTTGAGGCAAAGCTGGGAGATATCACTTAATGCTTCACTGTCTGCTAAAGCATTGCCATAAATTCTTCTTCGCTTATCACACTGATGCCGAGCTCCTGAGCTTTTGTGAGCTTGGAGCCGGCGGCTTCTCCGGCGATAAGGAGATCGGTTTTTTTGCTGACGGAGCCGGTAGCCTTGCCGCCGTTTTTTTCTATGACCTCCTGTATTTCTTTTCTGCCGAAATTCTTTAAGGTACCGGTCACCACTATTGTAAGACCCTTTAGTTTTTCGGACAGCTCACCCTCATCCTTTGTAATGGGATTAAGACCGGAAGCCATAAGATCATCAAAAACGGAGAGATCCTTTTCATTCTTAAAGAAATCAATGATCCCGGAAGCTATGGTCTCACCTACCTCCGGAATGGAAAGAAGATCCTCCATAGTTGCTGTTTTTAATAATCTGATATCCTTAAAATGCCTGATAATGTCAGAAGCGGTGCGTTTTCCCACGTTTCTGATACCGAGGGCAGTAAGAAGCCTGTCAGGTTCATTATCCTTTGATTTCTCAATCTCATTTAAAAGCTTGTCCGTATTTTTTTCCTTGCCGATAAGCCCCTTTTCGATAAGTTCATCCCTGAAGGAGGACAGATGGTAGATATCGGCGTAGCTTTTTAGGTAGCCCTCTTTAACAAGGGCTTCTATAAGGGTGTCACCGAGACCCATAATATTCATGGCATCCCTTGATACAAAGTAGGCTATGGAGCGGACGGACTGGGCGGGACAGAGCGGATTTACACAGCGGATGTCCGCTGTATCTGTTTCACGGAGTAGTTTTTCACCGCATACCGGGCAGCTTTCCGGGGGTGTGAAAATCTCTTCCGGCTCCTCCACACAGCCGTTTAACTTCGGAATTATCTCACCGCTTTTAAAAAGCCGGTATTTCCCTCCGATGCCGATCTTCATATCCCGGATATAATCCGCATTATGAAGAGTAGCGCGGGAGACATTGGTTCCGCAGAGCCGGGCAGGCTTCCCGGTCTCACTGTCATGGAAAATCCCTGTAAAGGTGAGCTTTCCCGTGCGTCCGAGATCCACAATGATCTCATCCATGGTGACTATCCGTTCTTCAGGGGGATATTTATAGGCAATGTGGCCGCTGGAATACTTACTCCCTGCCGGGAAGTCATCCCGGAAGGAGACTTCATTTATCTTTACCACGGCACCGTCTATATCAAAGTCGTAAAGAGAGCGTTCCTCAGCTATACGGTCTATTGCAGTTTTGACCTCTGAAGCATCGGAGCAGAGAAAATGCGGCACGGTTTTCACTCCGGCCTTTTCCAGAGTGTCAAGAGCCTTTATGTGATCATCCATCATTTCGGATGGTCCCTTTTGAACATTAAAGATAAAAAGGCTCAGATTACGCTCCTTTGTTATTGAGGGATCAAGCTGCCGGAGAGTTCCCGCCGCAAGGTTTCTCGGATTTGCGGCAACAGGTTTTCCCTTTTCCTCCTGAACGGAATTAAAGCGGAGAAAGTCCTTTATTTTCATATAGACCTCACCCCTAAGCTCCAGCTCATCAAAGGGAAGATCAAGAGTCTCCATTACATCGGGGATAACAAGGGCATTTAATGTTACGTCTTCACCGATAAAGCCGTCCCCACGTGTTTCCGCAAGAAAAAGCTTCAAAACCCCGTTTTCTCTTCTGTAGCGGAGAGTCATGCTTAAGCCGTCTATCTTTGCTTCCACCGAAAATCTGCACTCCGGGTGAAGAGAATGCACCTTATCTATCCATTTTGTCACATCCTCCTTATTGAAGACATCCTCAATTGAAAGCATGGGAACGTCATGGGTTACCTTTACCCCTGCCTCACGCTTTGCCCTTCCGCCAACCTTTTTAGTGGGAGAGTCCGCTGTAACAAAGTCCGGGTTCTCTATTTCCGCCTTCTTTAATTCCTGCATAAGAAGGTCGTATTCGTAGTCGGAGATCTCGGGGGTATCCTCATTGTAATAGAGGTTCATGTGGTATTCGATTTTTTTCTTAAGTTCGTTGTATTCTTCTTTATTCATAGGTATAGTGGTTTTTTTAACAGACTTTTTATCTCCTTCGGGCTGAGCTCACGGTAGGTACCGCTCTTCAGATCTCCGAGGAGGATATTTCCGAAGCGTATTCTTTTTAGTTTCATTACCCGGTAGCCGAAGTATTCGGCCATACGTCTTATTTCCCGGTTTATTCCTTCGGTCAGGATCACATTCATTTTGCAGGGAGCAGTCTTTACTATTCTGCAGGGTTTATTCTTCCTTCCCGGAACAAGGTTTATGCCTCCTTTTTCCATTTTGCTGATATCCCGGCTTTCAATCTCCTTATCAAGAGAAACTTCATACTCCTTCTCAATGCCGGAAGAGGATTTTAAGAGCTTATTAACAAGACTGCCGTCATTTGTTAAGAGGATCAGCCCTTCAGAATCCTTGTCAAGGCGACCTATGGGATAAATCCTGACGGGGTAATTTATGGCATCGATGATGTTGTTCTTTTCTTTACCCTGGTTTACGGTGCTGGTCACAATACCGCGTTTTTTATTGTAGGCTATAACAACCTTTTTTTCCGAAGAGGGATTCTTATCAATAAGCTTCCCGTCTATCCTTATTTCTTCGGATCCCATAACAGTCATTCCGGGAACTGCAGTCTCTCCGTTTACTGTAATCCTTCCGGACAAAATAAAACTGTCTGCCCGGCGTCTTGACATGATACCGGAAGCAGACAGATATTTATTGATACGCATTTCTTCCTTCATCAAAGCTCGAACTTCCAGCCGATCTCGGCAAGCTTCAGGTGCATATCGATCTTCCTGTAAACATTATTGGTAATAAAAGGCTTTCTCATAAAGTCACTAGCTCCCTGATCATAGGCCCTGGCATTGGTCATTATGGAAAGATCGTTGATAAGAAGTATGAAGGGAATATCTTCAAAGCCTGGCATCTCACGTATTTTTTCCATACAGCTTATTCCGCTCTCGTCGGGAAGATTCACATCCATAAGAACAATGTCAGGCTTAAAGATACGGGATTTTTCAACAGCTTCTTCAGCGGTGGAAGCGGTTTCCACGGTATAGCGTAAAGACATGATATCAATGCCCTGTTTTAATATAGTGGGCATATCATCAACAAGCAGAACTTTTTTGTCCATTTTTTTCATGATCAATAACTCTCCTGATTCATTACTCTTGGCATTAGAAATATGCTATAATTCTACAATAACAAAGAAGGTATTTCAAGCTCGTATGAAGAAGGTTGAGAAGATCCTTCGTCGCTTCCGCTCCTCAGGATGACATTTGAAGGCGGCTTCCGCTCCTCAGGATGACATTTGAAGGCGGCTTCCGCTCCTCGGGATGACATTTGAAAGCGGCTTCCGCTCCTCAGGATGACATTTGAAGGCGGCTTCCGCTCCTCAGGATGACATTTGAAGGCGGCTTCCGCTCCTCGGGATGACACTTGTTTAGCGGGATCGTAGCGAAAAAAACAGTTAGCAAACCGGGACAAAGGCATAACGAAAGGAAAATAAATGATCAGGATTGATGATACTACAAGGGAATGTGTTCTTTCATGCGAGATTTTTCCACCGAAAAAGGAGGACAGCTTTCCTAAGATATTTGAGACTGTAGACAGGATCGCAGCACTTAAGCCCGCTTTTATCAGTGTGACCTACGGTGCCGGAGGGTCGAATTCCGTACATCAGCTTGAGATTGTAGATTATATTCAGAATAATACGGATACGGAGGCTCTTGCCCATATCACCTCTGTGGGCTACGACAAGAGAAGGCTTGATGAGGGACTCAGGCGTTTTGAGGAAAAGGGGGTTCATAATGTTCTTGCACTCAGGGGGGACAGGCCGAAGGACATGAGCGATGAGCAGTATAATTCCCGTGAGTTTGAGCACGCCGAGGATATGATCAGATATATGAGGGAAACGGGAAGAACAGATGACAAGCTAATGATCGCGGGAGCCTGTTATCCGGAAAAGCACCCGGAGGCTCCGGATAAGCCAACGGATATATTTTTTCTCAAAAAGAAGCAGGATGCGGGCTGCAATATGCTGATCAGCCAGCTGTTCTTTGAGAATACCCTGTTTTACAGATTTTTGGAGTATACGGAAAAAAACGATATCACCATTCCGATACACGCAGGGATAATGCCGATAACAGACAGTAAGCAGCTCGGACGTACCATAACCCTGTCCGGTACCAGTGTGCCTAAAAAGCTTGCAGACATCTGTGCAAATTACGGGGATAACCCGGAGGATATGAAGAAGGCCGGGATAGAATATGCCGTAAATCAGGCAGTTGATCTCGCATCAAACGGAGTTCAGGGGATACACGTCTATGCCATGAACAAGCCGGAACTCTGTGAAGCAGTGTTTAATGCTGTGAGGGAGTGTATGTAAGATCCTTCGTCGCTTCCGCTCCTCAGGATGACATTTAACAAGATATAAGCTGTGGAACCTGAAAAAACTTTAATTTGTGTCCAGGATTGATAACTGTTTTTTGAGCAATCAGCACGTCCCGCTTAGCGAATCCGAGGCTTATAAATTTTGCGAGTGCGAAGGCCGGGCTTGCGTTTGGGTATGATGGTTATACATAAAACTAAAATGCAAGCCCGGAACGGCGCCGAGCAAAATTTTGTAATAAGACGAAGGATGAGTTTAGCGGGATCGTAGCGCGAAAAAAACAGTAGGCAATCCGGGACACAAGCGAAGACGGCAGGGGAAGATCCTTCGCTGACGCTCAGGATGACAAGGAAGCTGACGCTCAGGATGACAAGGAAGCTGACGCTCAGGATGACATTGTGGCGGCGTGCGCTTTCCTTCTTCTGAGGAGGCTCTCATACCAAAGACCTAAGACCGCTGCTATGACGGACAGGAGACTTATCACAACTCCGGATCTGAAGCCCTTCGGGAAGAATGAGATCCTGATATCATGCGGACCTTTTTCAAGATGGGCAGAAATCCAGAGACCGTCGAAGAGCCGGATATCGGCCTCATTACCATCGATATAGAGCTTCCAGCCGGGCTCATAGGGAACCGAGAGGATAAGCTCCCCCGAAGAATTCATGTCAATATGCCCGCTAAGCTCATTATCGGAAATCTCAATGCCGCTCAGTCTCTCGGATCTGTTTACCGCTGAAGTAAAGGAATCAACCACCGAGGGATTCAGTCGGTAAAATTCTATATCCATTTCGGTATCATCCTTATCTTCGGAAATAAAGGTGGCATTTGTGCCCTTTCCGCGGTACCCAAGATCCACAAGATATCTGTATTTATTGAGGGGCAGCTTACCAAGGGAGGTGCCGTCGGAAAAATTAACCTTTACCTCCGCCTTTGTCTTAGTCCTGTTATATGCATAGAGATGACAGGCATCGCTGAAATTGACGGTCAGGGAATTGTCCTGACCTGAAGTCGAGCCACTTTCATGGGAACCATAGCTCATAAGGGCGGTGCCTGAGATATTCAGATCATGCATAAGGGCATTCTGCGCTTCCACGGGAGAGCCTTCGCTGTTCGGCGCCGGAATAAGGGAGTCTATTATTTTTTCGGCATCCCCGGAGGGGATAAAAAGCTTATCCTTTACAACGTCATTGCAGCGGATCACGTAACCGTTCGGCAGATAATCGTTATATTCGTATAATGCCGCACCGTTACTGTGCTTATAGGGTGAAGCGATGTCATCCGAGGTACAGATCCTTCCGGATGGAACAAAGATATACTTCTGTCCGGATAAGAGGCTGGTAACGGCAGTGGATCCGTCTGAAAGATAGAAGACCCGGCTGTTCATAAAGCCGTATTTATTAAGGTATTTTATGATGAGTCCGTTTGTGGTCGATGAGAAAAAGGAGAGGGATGGATAATCTATCATCATGGAATCGTTTCTTACACTCCGTCCCACCTCGTCAGCCCTGGATAAGGGAGAGTCGTCATCAATATCCGCCATGATCTTTTCAGTATTAAGAACCTTGAAATCATCATACTTACTGAAATAATCGTCACGTTTTACGGTACGGTTATTTGTGTAATACATATTCAGTATGATCTCAAAGCTAAGGGTCAGAAGAAGTGCATAGCGGAACAGAAGCTCCTGCATATTCCCGGGGAAATGCTCCTTTGAGGGGGCGGAGCGGTAGAAAAGGCAGAAAATGACTATGCTGAGGGCAAAGACAAAGGTAATTATCTTTGCAATGTCATCCATTCTTTCCCTGTCCGAGAAATAAGCGGTCACAACTATAAGGATGTAGGAGAGGGCAAGAGAAATATATAAAAGATCCTGCTTCGTGCTCCGGATAAGGAGGAAGGCATCGTAGCCTATGGTTATTAAAAGCAGGGTATACAGATAGCCCTGTCTCGCAGGAAGGGAATCAGGGAAATTAAGCCCGTGCCATATAAAGTTCAGGATGTTGATATCAAAGGACAGGATGAAAAAGATTAGAAGGCTTAAGCAGCATATCCTTTCCTTTGTTCTGTTCCGGAAATTAAAGGCATAGAGGAAAATGAGAAAAAATACAAGAAGTCCGCAGTAAATGTTCGGGTAATGTCCGAGCCCCGTTTCCGGCTCCACTCCGGGAAGATGGGAGGTCAGTAAGTCGACAGGGCCTAAGTAGATCTTGAGCTCCGCGGGGAAGCGGATATTTGTAAAGGTTGTGAATTTAAGGGCATAGTACTCCGGGAGCAGGAGTAGCGCCGCAGTAGACGCAGAAAGAAGGGAGAAGATAATGAACCGGATAAGCCTCCCGGTACGGAAGCCGCGGATCACATTTAATATAACAAACTGGAGAAGGAGATAAATGCAGAGCATAATGGAGAGATAGTAATTTGTGAAAATGGCATAGGAAAGGGAAAGATAATAAATAAGGGGAGAGCCGTCATCCATTATGATCTCCAGTCCGAGTACCGTTACGGGCGCAATGAAAAGCACATCCATCCACTCCACATTCCAGTTATAGGCAGCCATAAAGGCGCTCATTGCATAGCAGAGCGAAAATACGACAATGGCGGGGTCGTAGCGTTTAAAGTGATATCTAAGGTACATTGAAGAAGTGAGCCCCATAAGTCCTGTTTTAATAACGACTGAATAGGACATAAACTCAAGTATGTATTTTTCGGGAAAGAGGATGATAAGGAAATTCAGGGGAGAAGCCAGGTAGTAGGCGATCACTGCGAGGAAATTCGTTCCCAGTCCGGCATTCCAGGAATACCACAGGCTTTCGCCATGCTTTATCTTTCTGTAGAACTCATAGAAAAACGGGGTGTACTGCTGGTACATATCCTTTTTTAAAAAGGTGATATCTCCGAAGGGATAGATATTCCGAAGGACAAAAAGAAGAAGGGTCGCAAAAAAAGGCAGGGCGAAGGCTGCCATATAAAACAGGGGCTTTGTATGGGTTTTGTAGTATTTGATCAGTGGTTCCATTATAAAGATCCTTCGCTGCGCTCAGGATGACACAGTCAGCTGCGCTCAGGATGACAATTTTTGCTCAGAATGACAAAATATGCCTAAGTCAATAAAATGTGCCTCAGTCCATCAGGTCATTATCATCAAATAGCTCATAATACTGGTATCTCCGGTATTTCTGAAGCTCGGGATCATTGATGTCATTGTCCCTGTCGGTTCCATCTTCATTAACAGTATGAACAGCGCTTACAACGGGGGTTTTTTTATACTGCTCCGAGAGAAAGGCACGGTAGCCGCAGATATCCGTCCCTGCCGCTTTTAGAGTCAGATTCCCAAGGAAATTTGCGCTGATATCCAGATCCTTTTCTCCCTCATACTCATAATTTGTCCAGATAAGGAAGGGTACCTTATAACGGAGACGGTTCTCCTCATCCGTAAGATTTGAGCCTGTCTTTCCGTTAAGCTGCCAAAGCGGCTCTACCACATGGTCTGCAGCCTGATGGTCACCGAAGAATACGATGACAGTGGGATCACTAATGCTGTCAAAATAGGAAACAAAGCTTTTGAAGGCACTGTCGGTTATCTTCTGAAGGGACAGGTAGTGTTCGAGGGCTGTGTCACCACTTAAGCCGTCGACCTTTATATTCCCGGGATAATCCTCAGGACTTCCCGAGTATTCCGAATGGTTCTGCATGGTCACATTAAAGGAAAATAACGGGGTTTCGGTTCCGTTTTCCTTATACAGATTTATGATCTCCCTGAAAAGGGTCTCATCGCTTATATATTTCCTCATATATCCGGGATTTCTTTTCTTGAAATAGTCGATAAAATACATTTCTTCAAAGCCCAGCAGAGGATAGACCTCATCCCTGCACCAGCCGGTTGATTTGTATGGGTGCATCGCAACGGAATGGTATCCCCTGATGCTAAGGTACGCGGGAAGGGCATCGATTTCTTTTTTAATAAACTGCTGAAAGGGAATGGAGCCGTTCGGGAGAAAGGCCATGGTATTTCCTGTAAGATATTCAAATTCTGTATTCGGTGTGTTTCCGCCCTTTATCGATACATGGAGGTAGCCCGAGGTAACATTCTCATCATCCATAAGGGAACGGATATAGGGCATAAAGTCCTCATTTGCGGTAAAACCGGAGGCTACGGCAGGATCCGAGAAGGCCTCACACATGATCACTATGATATTGGGAGTGTCCGCGTTGCTTACGGGCTTTTTTATGAACCTGCCTCCGTAATCCTTCTCAAGTGAGGTACGGATGCTTCTTTTACTGTAGTCACCGGGTCTATTGACGGACAGGAATTTCATATCGTAAATAAAGGCGAATACCGTGCCGTCCTTCATAGTCATTGTAGCCGGGGTAAAAAGCTTATCGTAGACCTTAAGTGCTTTTACGGTTTTTTCACTCTGTATGAAGGGAACGTACGCAAAGAAAAAGAAGACGGCGCTTAAAGCCGTGAGTATGATACGGAGCCTTATGTTGTCCTCAATGGTCAGATCACAGTATTTGAAGCTTAAAAATAACAGGAGAAAGAGAAAGGCAAGGATCAAAACCTTTCTTTCCGGGGTATAGTCATAATTATCAGCAACAGAGGCTGCGGTATGTAAGGAGAAAAAGTCCCATGGAACAAGGGTGCTTCCACGGAACCTGTAAATATAGTGGTTTGCAAGCCCCGAGAGAAGGGCAAGGGCGGACAGAAGGTAAAGCGAAAGCTTTAAGCTTCCCGACAGGGCGAAAAAAAAGATCAGAATACAGTAAAAAAAGATAAGATTCACCGGCATAAGCACCGGCTTTATCCCCCATTGATCCTGAAAGGGGTTCCTGAGAAACCATTCCATAAGAAAGAAGATGATCACGGGGCAGAGAATAAGATAATATATACCTTTGATCTTACAAGCTGTTTCTGCCTTCATCGGGAAGATCCTCCAGAGTATAGGGTGTAGCCTGATAAACGTAGTAATTCAGCCAGTTGGTATACAGGATATTTGCGTGGCTTCTCCAGGAAAGAGTGGGACGGTTTTCCGGATTATTAAAGGGATAGTAGTTTTTCGGAATATCGGTATCAAGTCCCTTACTCTTATCCCTTTTATACTCATTGTCAAGAGTCAGCCTGTCATATTCGGGATGCCCCATTACATAGATCCTTGAGCCGTCCTTCTCCATACATAGAAAGACTCCGGCTTCCTCGGATTCGGCTAAGATAAGGAGATCCTCACAATTCCTGATATCCCCGGCATCTACGTAGGTATATCTGGAATGAGGCGCATAGAAGATGTCATCAAAGCCTCTGACCAGTGGCGTTTTTCTGTTGCTGACCTTTTGGGGGAATACTCCGAAGAGCTTTTTTTCCATTCTTTTTTTTACAAGCTTATTATGGTAATAAAGACCGGCCTGTGCTCCCCAGCAAATATGGAAGGTGCTTGTCACGTGTGTCTTTGTCCATTCAAAGATCGTGCAGAGCTCCTTCCAGTAGTCCACCTCTTCAAATTCAAGAGTCTCCACAGGGGCTCCGGTTATGATCATGCCGTCATAGCGGTGCTTACGTATCTCACCGAAGGTCGTATAAAACTGATTAAGGTGATATACGGAGGTGTTCTTCGACACATGGCTCTCTATGGTCAGAAAGGTGATATCCACCTGCAGCGGTGAATTGGAGAGGGAGCGGAGTATCTGCAGCTCCGTATCCTCCTTAAGAGGCATAAGATTTAAGATAACTATCTTTAAAGGACGGATATCCTGGTGGAGCGAGCGGTATTCATCCATTACAAAAATATTTTCGTTTTCAAGTATTTCCCTTGCGGGCAGATCCCGCTGTACTTTTATCGGCATGCCTTAAACTTCCTTTTTCAAAGCGGATCCTGATCCGGAATCCGATGGTAGTATAAATTTATCATTTTTTTAGATTTATCACAAGCTTAACGGAGAGTGCTTTATGAGGGGCATTGAAAAATGGTTACAGTTCACAGCCTTTCAGGCTGCGAACTGTAACGAAAAATGCGCTTTTTACGCCGCTTCCGGACAGGGAAACGCATCCGGAGGCGCTTTATTGATACGGAAGGAGAAAACGGTTATCATGGAGAAACCATGGATATACTAAATTTTTCGGGCTTGTATGAAAACTATGATCTGTCACTCTTCGTGGACAGGGTTTTTCTGGATCTAAGTGATGTTCAGGGAACAAAGCTTTATGTGGACAGTGAAGGAGAGAAGGCGGTAAGGGAGAGGATACGGGACTTTGGATCCGGGGGGAAGGTTCACCTTATCGATATCGGCGACTATCACTATGTTACAAGGCTGTATCTTTATGAGATAAGGGAAGCCTTTGATCTTCTTGTCTTTGACAATCATAATGACTCCAAGGAACCGGAATTTGAGGGATTAAGGTCCTGCGGCTCGTGGATCAAGGACGCTGTCAGTGATATGCCGGATACCCTTATGTCGGTTAAGCTTATAAGGAGTGATAAGGAAGTCTCATATCTTAAAGGCAGCTTTGATATTAATAGACCCCTCTACATTTCGATCGACAAGGATATTCTGTCTGAGGATACCTGTCCTACGAACTGGGACCAGGGAGAAATGAGCCTTGAAGAGCTTCTTTCCCTTCTCCGCACCGAGGCTGAAGGGAGGGAGCTTCTCGGTATTGATATCTGCGGCGGTGTCCCGGGAAATGCCGGGGCTTCGGAGAGGGAGATCAGACTGAATCAGGCGGTTGATATTTCAATTCTTGACGCTCTATGCTACAATCTCTAGTAATGCTTAAGGATAGAATAAGAAGATTTATGAACGGTAGATATGGGCATGACGATCTGTCCCTTGCCCTGCTTTTTGTGGCAGGAACCTGTCTTGCATTTGCGGCGCTTTCCAGAAACAGGAATGCGTCACTTTTCTTTGTTTTTGTTCTTATCCTTATGGTTCTCTGGAGTATCTTCAGGATGTTCTCAAGGAACCTCGAAAAAAGATCAAGGGAGAATGAGATTTATAAGAGCATTACCGGAGGCTTTTCAAAAAGGTCAAAGCCCTTTAAGGAAAGCATGAAGGAATGGTGGGGAAATATAAGGAGTATAAGACCCCGCGGGAATAAAACGAACTACGGACTGAAGTTCTGTCTCTTTAAATGTCCGGGCTGCGGAGTCGATATAAGGATCCCCGCAAACAAAGGGCGTATCATGATAACCTGCCCGAAGTGCGGCAAGGAATTTGAAAGGGTGAGCTGATGAAGAAAAGGGGGATCGCAAGATTTATAGCCTTCGCCGTCTTTCTGGCCTGCGGGGCTTACCTTATCTTTTACGCATATAACTCGAAAATGAATTCAGACGAGGCCGGAAAGAGAGCGGGAACCGCCTCTGCCTTTAACGGCGGCTCGGGAGATATAAAGACCGTTACTACAGTGGATGAGAAGACAGGTGAAGAGCGGGTGCTTGTGGTCCTCGGGCAGTATGAGAAGCTTTATGAGCAGAATAAGAATCTGGCGGGCTGGATAAAGATAAATGGTACAAACATCGATTATCCCGTTATGAAGAACATAAACGGAAAGGGAGATTTTTACCTGGATCACGATTTTGACGGTAAAGAGGACAGGAACGGAACCTTATTTCTTGATGATAACTGCGATATCGTGAAGCCCACGGAAAACCTTATAATCTACGGCCACAATATGAAATCCGGACAGATGTTCGGAGATCTTGATAAATATAAATCCGAGGACTTTTTCCGGGATAATCCCATTATCCAGTTTGATACCATATACGAGACCGGGAAATACCAGGTGATGATGGCCTTCCAGTCGCATGTGTATGAGGAAAATGTTATAGCATTTAAGTACTATCAGTTTATCGATCCCGCTTCGGAAAAGGAATTCGAATCGGGAATTAATGAGATGAAGGCTGCAGCGCTCTACGACACCGGCGTTACAGCTTCCTACGGGGATAAGCTGCTGATATTATCCACCTGTGACTACGATGAGCAGAACGGGAGATTCGTGGTGGTCTGTAAGAAGCTGGAGCCGTTAGGTTAGTGTCATTCTGAGCGAAGCGAAGAATCTTTTCGAAAAGCAGCTGACTGTAGAGGATATATGACAAAAGATGAATTTAAGAGCTTAACTGAAGAAGGAATACTCTATCTGGACGGAGCCACCGGTTCAAATATCCAGAAGCGCGGTATGCCCTCCGGCGTCTGTCCGGATCTCTGGATTTCGGAAAATCCGGAGGCTCTTATCGGACTGCAGCTTGAATTCTTAAGGGCTGGTTCCCGTGTCATCTATGCTCCAACATTCACTGCAAACAGGATAAAGCTTTCGGAATTCGGTCTCGGGGAGCGGCTGGAGGAGCTGAATAGGGTTCTTGTGGCCGAGTCTAAAGAAGCGAGAGAACGTTTCTATAAGGAAAGACCGGATGCAAAACCTGTTTTTATTGCCGGAGATATCACAATGACCGGCCGCAGCCTTAAGCCTGTCGGAGATCTGGATTTTGAGGAGCTGGTGGACGTCTATAAGGAGCAGATATCCGCTTTGGAAAGGGCAGGAGCCGATATTCTGGTGGTAGAAACCATGATGAGCCTACAGGAGACCAGGGCTGCGGTCATTGCCTGTAAGGAGACCTGTGAGCTTCCTGTCATCGCGACTCTTACCTTTGAAAGATCCGGAAAAACCCTTTTCGGGACCGATCCCCTGACGGCACTTATCACGCTGCAGGCGCTCGGTGTCTCCGCCTTCGGTATAAACTGCTCCTTAGGCCCCGGTGAAATGGAGGAAATGTTTGAGAGCATTATCCCCTATGCCGAAATACCTCTTATCTGTAAGCCGAATGCAGGACTTCCTGAGCTTGATAAGGACGGAAATACCGTTTATAATCTTGACCTTTACGGATTTGCCGCAGGAATGGAGAGGATAGCCTCGCTCGGAGTCGGGATACTCGGAGGCTGCTGCGGCACCACACCCGGGCATATAAGGGAGCTTGTAAAGCATACCCAAAGTATTTCCACGGACAGGACTTTTAGAATTAAGGACCCGCAGAAAAATTATGTGCTTACGAGTGAGAGGAGTACCTTAAGCTTCGGACTCCATGACAGGTTCTTTATCATCGGGGAACGGATAAATCCGACCGGAAAGAAGGCACTGCAGGCTGAATTAAAGGAAAATTCCTTTGAAATGGTGCTGAACTTCGCGGAGGAACAGGAAAACAAAGGCGCAAAGGTTCTGGATATAAATATGGGAATGAGCGGGGTGGATGAAAAGGCCCTTATGCTTTCCGCGATCGAGAAGGTTACGGAGGCTTCAAGCCTTCCCTTATCCATAGACACGAGCCATGTGGACATAATGGAGGCGGCTCTTAGGCGTTATCCCGGACGGGCTCTCATTAATTCCGTTTCTTTAGAGGAAAAGAAGTGCAGGCCTTTATTTGAGCTTGCCGCAAAGTACGGTGCCATGTGCATACTTCTCCCCTTAAGCGATAAGGGGATACCGGAGAACGCCGAAGAAAAGACCGCTATCATAAATAAGCTCGTGGAAACTGCGAAGTCATATGGTTTAGGGGACAGGGATCTCGTGGTTGACGGTCTCGTCGGAACAGTAGGTGCGAATAAAAATGCGGCTATAGAAACCCTTGACACCATAAGATACTGCCATGACGAGCTTAAGCTTGCAACTGTCTGCGGTTTATCCAATATTTCCTTCGGACTTCCGGAACGTATACTTGTGAATTCCGCCTTCCTTACCATGGCAGTATATGCGGGTCTTACCATGGCTATAGCAAATCCCGTACAGCAGAGGATAGTGGTATCCGCATTGTCCTCAGACCTTCTTCTCGGAAAGAAGGATGGAGATACCGCATATATTGAGTATATGGAGAGCTATGAAGGGGAGGAGGCCGCTCCCACTAAGGAAAAGAAGAAGACGGAGGCTGAGACCGGGGGAGACAGCGGCGGCAGTACGGATCCCATATTTGAAGCAGTTGTAAAGGGTAAGCGCACGCTCGTACCGGCCCTGGTAAAAGAGGCCCTGGAAAGGGGAGATAAGAGCAGCGACATCTTAAATAATTCCCTTCTTCCCGCCATAAATAAGGTGGGAGAGCTTTTTGACAAAAAGAAGTACTTCCTGCCCCAGCTTATTGCCAGCGGGGAAGCCATGAAAAACGGTGTGGATATACTGGAGCCATATTTAAGGAAGGGCAGCTCATCCTCAAAGGGCGCGCCGAATATCGTCATAGGTACTGTAAAGGGTGATATCCACGACATCGGAAAGAACCTCGTTATATTGATGCTTAAAAACCATGGCTTTAATGTCACGGATCTCGGAAAGGATGTTTCCAAAGAGGAGTTCCTGGAGGCCTCGGTTAAGTATAAGGCTGATATCATAGGAATGTCGGCGCTTATGACGACTACAATGACCGAGATGAAAAATGTGATAGATTATACCAGAAAAAACGGCTATAAGGGGAAATATATGGTTGGCGGAGCGGTTATCACCGGGGAATACGCGGAAGAGATCGGAGCCACATATTCAACCGATGCCGCGGATGCGGTCCGGGCAGCGAAGGAGATCTTAAAGTCTTATTATACAGAGGAGATAAAATGAACGGAGCGGATGCTATTGCAAAATGTCTGGTTAAAGAGGGGGTGGATACGATCTTCGGTTATTCCGGGGTGGCCATTGATCCCTTCTGGAACAGTGTCGGAAAGGAAAAAATAAAAGCCGTGCTTGTCCGCACGGAACAGAATGCGGGGCATGCGGCAAACGGCTATGCCAGAACTCTTGGAAAGGCCGGGGTCTGTGCAGTGACAAGCGGGCCGGGTGCAACAAATCTTTTAACCGGTATTGCTACGGCCTATGCGGATTCCATACCCTTAGTCTGTATCACGGGTCAGGTGAATACGGATCAGATCGGATCCGATGTATTTCAGGAAGCGGATGTTACCGGGGCTGCTGAGTCCTTTGTGAAATACAGTTATCTTATCAGGGATGTAAAGGATATCCCCCGTATAATACACGAGGCCTTCTTTGTGGCTTCCACTGGGCGTAGGGGACCGGTTCTTATCGATATTCCGATGGATATACAGCTGAAGCGTATTCCTGATTTTGATTATCCTCTTGAAGAACCCAAAATGAGAACCTATAAGCCCACGGTTAAGGGGAACGCCGTACAGATAAAGAAGGTGATAAAGGTTCTTGAAAACGCAAAGAAGCCCCTTATCATCGCAGGCGGGGGAGTTTTTCTGTCAGGAGCGAAGAAAGAGGTGCGTTCCTTTGTGGAGAAGCATTCCGTTCCGGTAGTGTCCACAATGATGGGACTCGGGGTACTGCCAAGCGACCATCCCCTGTACTACGGCATGGTGGGAAATAACGGAAACGCCATTGCGAACCGGGCCTTAAGGGAGTGCGATACCCTCATGATGGTGGGAGCCAGGGTCGCTGACAGAGCTGTGGCCGCTCCCAATATGACCTTTGACGGGAAGGTTCTTATACACATGGATGTGGATCCGGCCGAGATAGGTAAGAATGTGGGTCCGACCATTCCGATTGTAGGGGATATTAAGCATATTTTCCTTGATTTCCTTGAGGCCGAATTTGAGACGAGGCATGACACCTGGGTCAATATGCTGGATCTTTACAGGGATTCCGTGAAGGAGGAACGTCATTCCTCCAGGGACTTCGTAAATCCACAGAGCTTCGTCCATAAGCTCTCCCTTGCAATGAAGGATACGAGCGTCTATGTGGCAGATGTGGGTCAGAACCAGCTCTTCTCCTGCAGAAATATTATTCTCCGGGAGAAAACCAAGTTTTTTACCAGCGGAGGCATGGGCACCATGGGATACTCAATACCCGCCGCAATGGGAGTTAAGGCCGCGGAGCCCGGAACCCAGGTGGTTGCGGTATGCGGAGACGGTTCCTTCCAGATGAGTATGATGGAGCTTGCCACCATAAACCAGTTTAAGTTTCCGATAAAGATCGTGGTCATGAGAAACCGCTATCTCGGGCTTGTAAGGGAACACCAGCATCATAATTACAATGATGAATATAATATGGTCTTTATCGGGGAGGAGCCGGAGCTTTCAAAGATCGCTGAGGCCTACGGTGTCGGGTACTTAAGAGCCGACAATATGGACGGTATCGACGAAAAGATCGGAGAATTCCTGTCTGATGACAAAACCGTTATTTTCGAGGTCAGCATAGATCCGGAGGAAAATGTAATGTCTGTCTGAAGGTGATCACGGCATCTTATTAAGGATCCGGATTCTCCGGACAGGCCTCCCGTTTTTTTGGGGGAGCCCGGGCAGTTACTTAATGAAAAGGAAGGATCATTATGAAAAAAATCTATTCCGTACAGGTTGAAAACAGATCCGGCGTTTTATCAAAGGTTGCAGGGCTTTTTGCGAGAAGAAGCTTTAATATCGATTCATTGGCAGTGGGAGAGACCGAGGACAAAAACATATCCTGCATGACCATTGTTTCCAGCGGTGACGACCGGACTCTGGAGCAGATAGAGAAGCAGCTCAATAAAAAGCTGGATGTAATAAAGATAAAGACCTTTGAGGAGCAGGAGGCCATCAACCGGGAGTTAATGCTTATCAAGGTTAAGTACAATAAGTCAAACCGTAAGGAGATAATGGAGATCTGTCAGGCTATGAAGGCGGATATCGTGGACATGAGCAAGTACCATATCATGATCCAGATCTGTGATACGCCGGAACGGACAGAGCACTTCGTAAAGCTTCTTTCGGGGATCAGCATAGTTGAGCTTGCCCGCACCGGCACTCTGGCGCTGGCCAAGTGCGAAATGTAATACAGGGAGGCGTGGAAAATTCTCATTGTATATAGCCCGAAAATATTTTATAATGTTTCCTTGTAAATCTAAAATCAGGAACAGACAGGAGAGAACGTAGATGTTTAAAATCCGGGAAGCCGTGATGCTCTGTGAGAATATCTGCAAGCAGGTAATAGAGGCACCACGCATAGCAAAGACCTGTGAGCCGGGTCAGTTTGTCATAGTCCGTGCAGATGAGACTGCGGAGCGTGTCCCGCTCACCATAAGTGATTATGACAGAGAAGAAGGCACAGTTACCATTACGACACAGATAATAGGAGCTTCTTCCTACAAGCTTTCCCAGTTGAAGACCGGTGATTACATAGCCGATATCACCGGACCCCTGGGAAAACCTTCGGAATTTGTTGAAGAGCCCATAGAGGAGGTACGAAAGAGAAGATATCTCTTTGTCGGCGGCGGTCTCGGCACCGCGCCGGTTTATCCCCAGGTCAAATGGTGCAGGGACAATGACGTTCAATTTGACGTAGTTATAGGATGCAAGACAAAGGAGCTCCTCATAATGGAAAAGGAATATGAGGAGGTGGCGGGAGAGCATTATCACCTGACCACTGATGACGGTTCCTATAAGCATAAAGGAATGGTGACGAGTGTTATGGAAGAGCTTATCGCCGCAGGTAACCACTATGATGTATGCGTGGCCATAGGACCTATGATCATGATGAAGTTTGCTGCAAAGACTGCTCTTGACGCAGGGATACACACCATTGTTTCCATGAATCCCATTATGGTTGACGGTACCGGAATGTGCGGTGCCTGCAGACTTGTTGTGGACGGCGAGGTTAAGTTTGCCTGTGTGGACGGTCCTGAATTTGATGCTGCCAAGGTTGACTTTGACGGGGCAATGAAGCGTATGGCGCTTTATAAGACCGAGGAGGGAAGAGCCTTTCTCAAGGCGAAGGAGGGCGATACCCACCACGGAGGCTGCGGAAACTGCAATTAACCCTGCTTTTTGAAAGATCCTTACTTGTCATTCTGAGCGAAGCGAAGAATCTTTCTGTAGTTGAAATACGATAACAGGAAATGAAAGGATAGATAGATGGCTGTAGATATGTTAAAGAAGGTACCCGTCCGTGAACAGGATCCTGCGGAACGGGCGCGGAATTTTGATGAGGTCTGCCTCGGATATAACAGGGAAGAGGCAATGAGCGAATCGGAGCGCTGCCTTAACTGCAAGAATGCACGCTGCATAGAGGGCTGCCCCGTTTCCATAAACATTCCCGCATTTATACAGGCTGTAAAGGAGGACGATGTAAAAAAGGCTGCCGGCATAATCGCCGAATCAAGCGCACTTCCCGCTGTATGCGGAAGGGTCTGCCCCCAGGAGAGCCAGTGTGAGGGAAGATGCGTCCGGGGTATCAAGGGAGAACCGGTCTCCATCGGAAAGCTTGAACGCTATGTTGCCGATACCGCAAGGGAAATGGGAATAAAGCCCGAGGTAAAGGCCGAAAAGAAAAATAAAAAGGTGGCTGTCATCGGCTCAGGTCCCTCGGGACTTACCTGTGCAGGAGATCTTGCAAAATCAGGTTATGACGTTACCATTTTTGAGGCTCTGCATAAGGCGGGAGGAGTGCTGGTATACGGTATTCCGGAATTCCGTCTTCCGAAGGAAAAGGTGGTTGCTCCCGAGGTTGCCAATGTGGAGGCACTCGGAGTAAAGATAGAGACCGATGTGGTTATAGGAAAGTCAACCACCGTGGATGCCCTTCTCAATGATGAAGGTTTTGATGCAGTATATATAGCATCTGGCGCGGGACTTCCAAAGTTTATGAATATTCCCGGAGAACAGGCTCTCGGAGTTTATTCGGCAAATGAGTTCTTAACCCGGAATAACCTTATGAAGGCATACAGGGATGATTACGATACACCTATTGCCAGAGGAAAGAAGGTTGTAGTGGTGGGAGGCGGCAATGTCGCCATGGATGCTGCCCGTACAGCCCTCCGTCTGGGAGCCGAGGTGCATGTGGTATACAGAAGATCCGAGGCAGAGCTTCCCGCAAGAGTCGAGGAGGTACATCACGCTAAGGAAGAGGGCATCATTTTTGATCTCCTTCAGAATCCGGTTGAGATACTGGAGGATGAGAATGGCTGGGTCCGCGGGATCAGGGTTATAAAGATGGAGCTTGGGGAGCCTGATGAGTCAGGAAGAAGAAGCCCTGTTGAGATACCCGGCTCCGAATATGAGATAGAATGCGATACCGTCATAATGTCATTGGGTACAAGCCCCAACCCGCTTATTTCAAGTACTACAAAGGGACTTGAAACCAACAGGAAAAAGTGCATTGTGGCTAATGAGGAGACCGGAGCCACCAGCAAGGAGAAGGTTTATGCGGGCGGCGACGCGGTTACAGGTGCTGCTACCGTTATACTGGCCATGGGTGCCGGAAGGGCAGCTGCAAAGGGTATTGATGAATATCTGAGTAACTGCTGAATGTCATACTGAGGAGCGGTAGGTACCCTGCTCTCATCATGAGGATAATGATATGATCTGTCCAAAGTGCGGAACAGAATACAGAGAGGGCTTTAACGAGTGCGCATACTGCCACATCCCTCTCGTGGAAAGCCTTGAAGAAGGGGTTGATCCCGAGGAGCTTTTGAAAAAATCCGAAAACAACGATCCCGAAGAAGTAGAGATCAGTCCGGAGGATTTTATTTCTCTCGCAAGAAGCCGCGGGCTTTCGGACCGGGATATCTTAAATGCAATGGAGCTTGCTCCGGATACGGATGTGGAGGAGAGCGCTTTTATCCCAAAGCCCTTCAGAAAGGCCTCAGACAGGGTGGAGGATCTCAGATCATCCGCGTATACCCTTCTTATCGTGGGTGTTCTCGGGCTTATTGCGGTATTTCTTTTATACATAGGCGCAATTCCTGTTTTCTTTGCCGGAGCCGGCAAATACGTAGTGATCTCCACCATGAGCGGATTATTTATCCTGTTCTTCTGTCTGGGTGCGAATTCCTTAAGGAAAATAAAGCCCCTTACGGAGGAGGCTGAAAGGGAAGAAAAGAAGATAGATGAAATACGTAAGTTTTTCTTTGATACCTATACGGCTGAGAGCCTTGACAGGGAGGCATTGGGGAGCGACAGGGATGATGTCAATTCTTATTTTGTCAGATCCGCTTTTATCAAGAAGACCTTAAACGACAGGTTTATGGATCTCGATCCCTCCTTTCTTGATTATATAACCGATAAGCTGTATAACGAGATGTTTGAACCGGAGGAAAGCCCATCCCCGGAGGAGGAGAATGGAGAGAATTGATATTCTCGCAGCCGGAAAGATAAGAGAAAGCTACTATCGTGACGCGATGGCCGAATATGGGAAACGGCTGTCGCGTTACGTTAAGTTAAATCTGATTGAAGTGGCGGACGGACCGGACAAAAAGGCGGAAGGAAACCGGATGCTTGAAAGGCTGCCGGATGATGCCTATATAATAACACTTGAAATCAATGGAAATGCATTGTCAAGCGAGGAGCTGTCCCAAAAGATTTCAGAGCTTGAAAACAGTGGAAGAAGCAGGATCGTATTTATAATAGGAGGCCCTGACGGTCTCCACAGTGATGTTCTGTCAAGGTCGGATTTCCGCCTTAGCTTTTCAAAGATGACCTTTCCACATCCCTTGATGAGGGTGATCCTGATGGAGCAGATCTACAGGGCATACAGGATAATGAAGGGTGAACCATATCACAAATAATAAGATGATTAAAGCGCCAAAAGTAATTGTCACCACACAAGAAAAGCTTGTGGTGGGGACAAGAACTTTGGGCGCACCCCTACACGAGCATGAAGTGGGGAAGGGGCCCCGCGAAATGCGAGTGTGGGGTAGGATTGTGGGAGTGCGTAGCACGGAACAATCCGTATTTAATCAAAATGTGACTTTTGGCGTCCGCTTCGGGAGACATGAAAAAATATGAACAGAGTTATCAGTGATGTTTCGGCTGACGATATAAAGAACGTATTCGGACAGTTTGATATATTCGCAAAGAAGATAGAGAGGGAGTTTGGAACCGAGCTCACTGTAAGACACGGTGAGATCCACATTTCCGGAGGAGAAAAGAGTACCGCCGCCACGAGGAATGTGCTTGATTCATTGATCAGGCTTTCCCGCAGGGGAAATATCATTGAAGAACAGAATGTTGACTATATTATGGCGCTTGAAAAAGAAAACAATGCATCCATGATGGATACTCTTTCAGACGGGAGCATTATCTGTCATACCGTGCAGGGCCGTCCCGTAAAACCGAAAACTCTTGGACAGAAGGAATACACCGATGCCATCAGGGACAAGATGATAGTTTTCGGAATAGGCCCTGCAGGCACCGGAAAAACCTATCTTGCCATGGCCATGGCCATAACTGCGTTCAAGAATGAAGAGGTGGGACGTATAATACTTACACGTCCGGCTATTGAGGCCGGTGAGAAGCTGGGCTTTCTTCCCGGGGATCTGCAGAGCAAGGTGGATCCCTATTTGAGGCCGCTGTATGATGCCCTGTATCAGATAATGGGTGCCGAGTCCTTCCAGAAGAATATGGAAAAGGGGCTTATCGAGGTGGCACCTCTTGCCTATATGAGAGGGCGGACACTGGATAATGCTTATATTATCCTGGATGAGGCACAGAATACGACTCCCGCCCAGATGAAAATGTTTCTTACACGTATAGGCTTCGGCTCCAAGGTGGTGATAACCGGTGACAAGACCCAGAAGGATCTTTCAAGCGGCGCGGTTTCGGGTCTTGATACTGCGGAAAGGGTACTGAAAAAGATCGATGATATCGCTTTTATTTACCTGAGCGCCCTTGATGTGGTGCGTCATCCCCTTGTACAGAAGATAGTCAAGGCCTACGAGGATTTTGAAAATAAAGAACCGGGTTCCGGAGATTTAAGGAGAAAACCCTTTGACAGAAGAAAGAACAGAAGATAAGGGATCGAAAACGGCAGCGCTTACGCTGATGATCTTTATTCCCGTTATCGGAACCGGAGGAACGGCTATAGTTTCCTACTTCCGCTTCTTTTCGATACAGGAAGTCATATTAAATACCATAATCGCGGCAGGACTCTGCATAGTAGCGGAAATGCCCTTGAAGAGACTGACTATTGACAGTAAGGGAGTGATCTATTTTGTGTACTCCTACCTTTCCGGGCTGCTTCTTGCAGTGTTGTCCGGCTTCTGCTTTGAATTCATACTCCCCCTTGCCGCTCCCGCTGTCCTTATCGGAATACTGGGAGGAACGCCGGCCGGATCATCGGCACTCTTACTCTTTACAGGGATTTCCACACTGGTTCTTTATGAAAGCGGCCTATATTTTTTCATGATGTTTCTAATAGGCTATATTCTTTTGATGTTCTATACCCTGGACCGGGAGGTGTCGCTTCTGTCGGCGGTATTCACATCACTTGCGGTGGGTGTGCCTACCTTCTATGCCTGCAGTCTTCTCTCAAAGGCAAGGCTTGCTCCGGAAAACATCGTTTTTCCCCTTGTGGGGCTTCTCCTTGATTTCATCGTAATCCTTATAATGCGGCCGAAAATATACGTAAATGTCATTGACCGCCGGGAAAACTTCATAAACAGCATACTGGATCCGGAATACGAGCTTTTGCAGAAGCTTAAGAAGGATAACAGGAAGGAATATGAGAAGATGATCCATTCCGTCCACATCGCAAGTATTCTGATGGAAAGGATGGGGCTTAAACGCTTAAAGCTTCTCGGTATAGGCTACTATTGCAGGATAGGTGTTCTGCGGGGAGAAAACAGCAATATTGCGGAAAAATCCCTGGCACTGATACATGAGAGGGATTTCCCCAAAGATATAACAGACGGCATACTGGAATACTACGGTCTCGGCAGCACGCGTCACTCAAGGGAGAGCGGAACCCTGCTGATCGTAAACAGCCTTATATCCATGATCTATGACTTTAAGCACAGGCACAAGGGAAAAAAGGCGGATTACAATATCATGATAACTAGCGTTATGAAAAGAATAACCGGTGAAAAAAGCATATTGCAGTCTGATCTTTCCCTGAATGATATTAATGTGATCTCTGAAACCTTAAGAAAACAGGCGTTCTACTATGACTTTATACTTTGATGCGCAAACGGAGCTTAGTATGCCGGACTTTTCCTGTGAAGAGCTTTTCCGCTCGGTTGCGGAAAAGATTCTTTCAACGGAGGGCTGTCCCTTTGAATGTGAGATCAGTCTTTCGCTGGTAAGTCCGGAGAAAATAAGGGAGCTTAACCGCGAATTCAGGGGAATAGACAAAGTAACGGATGTTCTCTCATTTCCCTTTCTTGAATTCGTGACTCCCGGGTTATTTGAGGATGTGGATGAAAGTTCCTTAAATCCTGAGAATAATGAGCTTATGCTCGGGGATATAGTGATCTGCCTTGAAAGGGCTTCTTCCCAGGCAGAGGAGTACGGACACTCGCTTAAACGGGAATTGGCTTTTCTAATCGCCCACAGTATGTTACACTTACTTGGATTTGATCATGAAGAAAAGGAGGATGAGCGCCTGATGACGGATAAACAGGAGAAGGCGCTTTCATCGCTTGGTATAAAAAGATAAAATGGTTAATAAAAGATTTCTAAGTGTGGTTCTTATTGCAGCAGTTCTTTCCGGTCTACTTCTTTCTTCCTGCGGGGGAGGTACAGCAAAAAAGGAAGCATCCACGGAGAACGGGGTTGAAAACGGTTCGGAGGAGGTTTCCGATATAAATGCCTATTCGGATTTCCAGGCGGAGACCGAGTCCTCGGTGTCTGCGGAGTCTGTGGCGAATCCCAGCGGTCTTATCGCGGAGTATGACCACAGCTCATCTTACGGGATGCCGAGAGAAGAGAAGGACGGGTATATCAGAAGCTATTTGAGCGGCAAGCTTGTTCCGAAGGAGATCGGGGAACGCCGTCCCATAGCCGTTATGCTGAATAATATTGAGGATGCTCAGCCGATGAGCGGCACCTCCATGGCTGATGTGCTCTATGAGTGTGTGGTTGAAGGTTCTCTTACCCGTATGATGGGAATTTTCGAGAATTACGACGATCTTCAGAAGATCGGCTCCGTTCGTTCCTGCAGGAATTATTTCGTTTATTATGCCCTGGAATTTGACGCGATCTACTGTCATTACGGGCAGTCAGCATATGCAATGCCCTTACTGGAGCAGGATTTTGTCGATAACCTGAGCGGGCTTTCAAGTGAAGGGGATACTGTTTTTTACCGGACCACTGACAGAGTGGCACCGCACAATGCCTATGCTTCCGCAAAGGGGGTTAAGAAGGGCATTGAGATCAAAGGTTACGACAATAATTACAGCAGTAATTATAAGGGAAAGTTTACCTTTGCCAATGACGGAGAGATCATAGTGCCCGATTCGCCGGATGCCTATGAAGCGACACATGTTGAACCCGGCTATCTGATAAACAAGCCCTGGTTTGATTACAATCCCAAAGACTCTAAGTATTACAGGTTTGAATACGGTGAGGAACAGATAGATGCCGAGAACAAGGAACAGCTTGCGGTAGACAATATCATCCTTCAGTATTCCTCCTGGGAGGTGGTGGATGAGAAGGGCTACCTGGGCTTCGACTGTCATTCCGGCGGAAAGATGACCTACATTACCCACGGAATGGCCCGTGACGGCACCTGGATACGCTTTGACGGCGATACAGGATCGGTAAGGTACTTCGACAACACCGGAAAAGAAATAGTTATGAATCAGGGTAAAACTTGGGTTCTTATCATCCAGGATACTGAGGCCGATAAGGTTGTGATCAAGTAGAGAATTAATGGCTTCCAGAAAACGAAAAAGTCATAATTTCATAATACAGGGCGGTATTCTCGCCATTGCCGGGATAATTACAAGGATCATCGGTCTTTTTTACAGGGTTCCGGTTACCAATATAATCGGTGACGAGGGCAACGGTTATTACGCGGCGGCCTATCAGATCTATAATATTATGCTACTTATTTCCTCCTACAGTCTTCCGCTTGCGATATCTAAGGTTGTTTCCGCCCGTTATTCAAAGGAGGAATTCATTAATTCAAGACGTGTTTTCCATGGTGGACTGATCTTTGCCTTTATTTCAGGCTCGGTGGTCTGTCTTGCGGTTTTCTTCGGTGCTGAGTTTTTTGCAGGCACCCTTATGAGCGAGCCGAGAAGTGCCATTGCACTCCGTATCTTTGCTCCGACCCTTCTTATTGTTGCGATTATGGGTGTCCTACGCGGATACTTCCAGGGCATGGGCACCATGATTCCCACAGCGGTTTCCCAGATCATTGAGCAGATTGTGAATGCGGTTGTCAGCATACTGGCGGCTTCCGCCTTTTTTTCATACGGAAAAAGGGTGGCGGCCCTTCTTTCCAATAACAGCTATGCTCCCGCCTACGGAGCTGCCGGAAGTACCCTTGGAACCAGTATGGGGGCTCTTGCCGGTCTGATAGTACTTATTTTTATTCTTCTTTTGATAAATACCGCAATGAAGAGGGAGCATCTTTTCAGGGACGACAACCATCAGAACGAAATGATGGGGAATATAATAAGGATTATAATAATAACGGCTGTCCCCGTAATCCTGAGTACTGCCATCTACAATATTTCCGATGTACTGGATAACGGTATCTTTAATAAGCTTATGTCCCTTAAGGGACATTCAGTTGAAAAAACAAAAATATGGGGTATTTATTCAGGAAAGTACAGGCTTCTCATTAATGTTCCGGTGGCTTTTGCAAATGCCATGTGCTCTTCAACCGTGCCGACCCTTACGGCCTGTATGGCTTCAGACAATATCCGGGGGGCAAAGAGGAAGATCTTTTCCGCCATGCGTTTCACCATGCTCATTGCTTTTCCCTGTACTGCCGGTTTTATTGTTCTTTCCAAACCCATTCTTTCTATGCTCTTTACCGGTGACGTGGAGCTTGCCGCAAAGATGCTGTCCGTTGGCGCGGTCACTATCATCTTTACCTCCATTTCCACCCTGAGTAACGGGATACTGCAGGGGATCAACCATCTTGAGGTGCCGGTCAGGCATTCCGCGATAGCTCTTATTATCCATCTTGCGGCTCTGTATGTGATGATGGAGAAATTTGATATGGAGATATACGGTGTGATTTTTTCTGCCCTTATCTTTTCCGTTCTTATGTGCATAATGAATCAGTTTTCCATCAGGAGATATCTCCACTACAAGCAGGAAATGATCCGTACCTTCTTTATTCCGGCCATTGCCTCCACTGTGATGGGGATTGTGGTTTTTGCTTTGTACAGGCTGTTTTCCTTCTTCACCGGCAATCTTATCAGTGTTCTTATGTCCATATTTTTCGGGGCTATGGTTTATTTTGTTTCCATACTGAAGCTAAGAGGTATCAGAAAGGAAGAGCTTTACGAAGTGCCCGGCGGCACTGCGTTTGTTAAAATTGCAAGGGCTCTGAAGGTGCTTTGATCTTGAAGAATATTGCTGTTATCGGCGCCGGCGCTTCCGGGATGATGGCTGCCATCGCCGCTGCAGGGAACTCCCGTGTTTCCCTCTTTGATAAAAATGATTTTCCCGGCCGGAAGCTTTTGCAGACCGGTAACGGAAAGTGTAATTTTTTAAATGATTCGGATCCCGCCCCGCATTTCAGGGGCAGTCTTTCTGATGCGGGTATTGTTTCCGATATTTTTGACCGCTACGACAAGGATCATATCCTGAAGCTTTTTTCCTCCTTCGGCCTTCTTTACCACATTAAAAACGGGGGTTACTATCCCCGCTCGGATTCTGCCGCTTCGGTTAATGACATTCTGATCGATGCCCTGAAGGAGCACCATGTGGCTTTTCACCCCCGGGTTCAGGTTAAAGGCATTGATAAGAAGGGGGATTTTTTCTTTCTGGATCTTTTCCACCTGAATAACAATAAAAGATCGAAGGATGAGACACCTTTTGATGCGGTTATAGTTGCTACCGGTGGAAAGGCTGCTCCTAAGACCGGTTCTACAGGAGACGGCTATTATTTTGCGGAGAGATTCGCTCTTTCCGTTGCCAGGCCGCTTCCGGCACTTACGAGATTATTATCTCCGGATCCGTTTTTTAACGATAATACCGTCAGGGCACTTGTCTCCGTTGAGCTATTTATTGATGGTTCCTTTGCCGCTTCTTCTGCAGGTGAGCTGCAGATTAATGCCGGAGGACCTTCAGGTATCTGTATCTTTGATCTTTCCGGGAGAGCTGCCAGAGCCCTTAAAGAGGAGAGAAGCTGTTATATTTCCATTGATTTTCTGCCGGAGTTTGATGATGCTTTTGTTTTTTCACTTTTGAATAACAGGGCCGGCCGAATTAAGGAGGAGGATCCTCCGACTGCTCTGTTTACCGGGATCTTTTCGGAGAGACTCTCCGTTAATATCTGTGAGAAGCTTGAAAATCTTTTATTTAAGGGCAGAGCCTTTCACGGTATCCTTAATGACAACCTTATCCGCGACATTGCCCATTTAATAAAAAACATGCGTTTTGAAATCTCGGGTACCGGTGAATTTGCTGTCTCCCAGGTGACAAGCGGCGGCATTACTGCGGACTGTCTGAATCCTGATCTTTCTGCGAAGAATGTGCCGGGGCTTTTTTTCACCGGGGAGTGTCTGGATGCGGACGGGGACTGCGGGGGCTTTAACCTCCACTTTGCCTGGGCAAGCGGCTTGACTGCGGGGTTTGCGGCCTCCATAGGAAGGCTGCCAATGACGTATAATTAGTGTCAATCTTAGCTGTACACACCTGTCCGGATATCCGTGCGTCAGCTGCAGGAACCTGTCCGGATATCCATATGTCAGCTGCATTCAGATCACGCTCTCTACCTTTGTTTTGCACCGAAATATATGGACGGTGCTTCGGAGAAAAAAGAGCGCTTTCTCCTGCGCACCGCCACATTTCGGTACAAAACTGCAGTCGTTCGCTATCGATCTGCCTGCAGCTGCCGTATGGATATCCGTAGGAAGTCTGCCAATGACGTAAAGCAAGTGTCATTCTGAGCGAAGCGAAGAATCTTCTTTATCTGGTTATTAATACTTAGAGGAATAGGTTCTTTATTATCGACGTAGTTACTTCGAAGAAACAGCATGTTGTACACATGCCTCCGGGGAAGGAATTGCAAATGTTACGGATCAATGAGATAAGGTCGGATCATGAACTGAATACGGAGGAGCTTTACAAAAAGACCGCTAAAATCCTTAAGATCAGGGCAGCTGATCTTAAGGAGCTGCATATTATAAAGAAATCCCTTGATGCCAGACGTAAGAATGATATTAAGCATATTTATTCCGTAACGGTTTCGGTATCCAATGAAGAGAAACTCATAAGTAAGCTTAGAGACAGGAGAGTTTCTTTATATTCAGAGAAATGCTATTCGCTGCCGAAGCCGGTTTCAGGGGATTATAGAGAGAATTCACCGGTGGTTGTGGGCTTCGGGCCTGCAGGGATGTTTGCGGCTCTCTGCCTTTCCTACGCCGGGCTGAGGCCCATTGTTCTGGAGCGGGGGGATGAGGTTGAGATAAGATCCGGGAAGGTTAAGGAGCTCTGGGATAAGGGGATTCTTGATACTGAAAGCAATGTACAGTTTGGTGAAGGCGGGGCAGGGACTTTTTCTGACGGGAAGCTGAATACCGGCATAAGGGATAAGGAAAACCGGAACCGTTTCGTACTTGAGAGCTTTTTTAAATACGGGGCTCCTGAGTCTATTCTTACTGATAATAAGCCTCATATCGGTTCTGATGTCCTAAAAAGTATCGTTAAAAATATCAGGCGTGATATTATAGATCACGGCGGTACTGTCAGGTTCAGATCCAGGTTTACGGGTTTTGAAACAGACAGAGACGGGATGTTAAAGGGAATCTTTATTAATGATGAGGAGTTTCTAGGATGCAAGCGCCTTATCCTTGCGATCGGACATTCTGCAAGGGATACCTTTGAGGGGCTTTTGAATGCTTCTATTAATATGGAACCGAAGAGCTTTGCCGTGGGTATCAGGGTGCAGCATCTGCAGGAAGACATCAACCGGGCTATGTTCGGGGCGGAAAGGGAGCGTATCCGTAGAAATGCGGATTATAAGCTTACCTTCCGCTCACCCTCCGGTCGGGGAGTCTATTCCTTCTGTATGTGCCCGGGGGGCTTTGTGGTTAATTCCTCAAGTGAGGAGAGGATGCTCTGTATTAATGGTATGAGCTATTCCGGGAGGGACGGTATTAACGCTAATTCTGCTATTGTCGTGACCGTGTCCCCGTCCGACTTTGTGGAGCAGGGATACGGACAGGCAGGGGTTTTAAAAGGCATGGAGTTTCAGAGGGAGCTTGAAAGAAGAGCCTTTTCGGAAGGGAAGGGTTTGATACCATGCCAGAGACTTGATGATTTTCGTGCAAACAGGATCAGTGACGGCTTTGGAAAAATCAGTCCCCAATGCAAAGGAGGATACTCTTACGGAAACATAAGAAATATCCTCCCTGATTTCATATCAAGTGATATTATTTCTGCCTTTGGCTCCTTCGGTCAGAGGATACAGGGCTTTGATGACCCGGATTCCCTGCTTTCCGGAGTTGAGAGCCGTACCTCCTCGCCGGTCAGGATACTTAGAAATGAGAATTTCCTGTCTTCGGTTCCCGGGATTTTCCCAGCCGGAGAGGGTGCCGGCTATGCCGGAGGCATTATGTCTGCCGCCATTGACGGCTTAAAGTGTGCAGAAGCACTGCTTAGGTACTGATCAGATGTACTTTTTTACCAGCTCATCGTAAGTGCCGTTTTCCTTTAGCTTCTTTAATGCGTTGTCAATCGCAGTTTTTAATTCGCTGTCACCCTTCGGAATAGCGATGGCATAATTCTCAACCTCAAAGCCGAAGTCAGCGCCGTCAAGATCCTTTATTGCTCCCTCAAAGTTCTTGGCAAACACTCCTGCGGGATTACTGTCGACTATAACCGCATCCACTCTGCCGTTTACCAGATCGTTTACGGCATCAACGGCCTTATTGTACTGCTGTGCGGTGGCACCCTCGATGTCCTCTACAAGAAAATCTCCTGTGGTTCCAAGCTGTACACCTATTTTCTTTCCAACAAGGTCATCCTTGCTTGAGATATCGGAGCCGGCCGGTACCAGAACATGCTGTACCGCATCAAAATATGACTCGGAAAAGTCCACGGACTGTTTTCTTTCTTCAGTAACGGTCATTCCGGCGATAGCAACGTCTATCTTTGAACCGATTGCGGATACAAGGGAATCAAAGTCCATATTTTCTACAACAACCTTTACGCCAAGCTCCTCACCTACCGCTTTGATAAGAGCTATGTCAAATCCGTCGGGTTCGCCATCATCCCCCACATATTCGAAGGGCGGGAACTCCGCATTTGTGCCGACTGTGAGGACTCCGTCAGAAAGAGCCTGTGATTTGGAAGCTGAGCCGGAGCTTCCTCCCACGCCGCAGCCGGATACCATACTTACTACCATTGCTGTTGATAAAATAAGACCTGCTAACTTTTTCATTTTTCTCCTCCTCTATTAAAGCTGTTTTCACTACTATGATATTCTGGGCGAAGCGAAGAATCTTCAGTTCATTTGATAGGATCCTTCGCTAACGCTCAGGATGACAGGTTTATTATCTGACTTACAGATTTCATCTATTTGGCTCCTCATAATAATTCTATGTCAAGAAGTTGAGAACTGCATTAACATGATAAAACCGCGTTATCCAGAACACCCTTTTCTTGTCATCCTGAGCGCCCTTTTCCTGTCATCCTGAGCGCAGCGAAGGATCTTTTCATCCGGTGGGAAGATTCTTCGGGCTGCGCCCTCAGAATGACAAAGCCGTCAAGCGCCCTCAGAATGACAAAGTGCCCTCAGAATGACACAAACTAAACGACTTTGGCAGACTGCCCATTGATATCCATACGTCAGCTGCGGTCAGATCGATAGCGAACGACTGCAGTTTTGCGCCCGGATATCCATACGTCAGCTGCGGTCAGATCGATAGCGAGCAACTGCAGTTTTGCACCAGGATATCCATACGGCGGCTGCGGTCAGATCGATAGCGAACGACTGCAGTTTTGCACCAGGATATCCATACGGCGGCTGCAAGGCAGATCGATAGCGAGCGACTGCAGTTTTGCACCGAAATGTGGCGGTGCGCAGGAGAAAGCGCTCTTTTTTCTCCGAGCACCGTCCAGATATTTCGGTGCAAAACAAAGGTAGAGAGCGTGATCTGACTTGCAGCCGCCGTATGGATATCCGTGTCGTATCCAGCATCTTCCGAAAGGATATCCGTGTCGTATCCAGCATCTTCCGGAAGGATATCCGTGCCGTATCCAGCATCTTCCGAAAGGATATCCGTGCTGATAGCGTTTACCGCCGGATAAAGAAGATTCTTCGCTTCGCTCAGAATGACAACGTACTCACAACTCAGAATGACAACGAGCTCACAACTCAGAATGACAACGGACTCACAACTCAGAATGACAACGGGTTCACAACTCAGAATGACAACGGACTCACAACTCAGAATGACAATGGGCTCACAACACCTTGGACAGGAATTCCTGCAGCCTCTTTGACTGAGGTGAGTTAAACAGGAGCTCAGGGGGATTCTCCTCGGCTATGCCGCCGTCCTCGATAAAGAGTACCCTGGTAGCCACTTCACGGGCAAATCCCATTTCATGGGTTACGATAACCATTGTCATACCGATTTCCGCCAGGCTTTTTATAACATACAGTACTTCACCGACCATCTCCGGGTCGAGAGCCGAGGTCGGTTCGTCAAAGAGCATGACCTTCGGATTCATAGCAAGGGATCGCACTATGGCGATACGCTGCTTCTGTCCGCCTGACAGGGAAGAGGGGTAGGAATCGGCCTTTTCCTCCAGATTAACACGCTTAAGAAGTGAAAGAGCCTTTTCCTTTGCTTCCTCCTTTGACATCAGACCCAGTTTTACGGGAGCGAGCGTTATATTATCCATAACGGTCTTATTGGCGAAGAGGTTAAAGCTCTGGAAGACCATCCCCATATGCTCCCGTATTTTATTAATATCGGTTTTCGGATCTGTAATGAGCTTGTCCTCAAACCAGATCTCGCCCGAATCCGGGGTTTCAAGAAGGTTAAGACAGCGGAGCAGTGTACTTTTTCCCGAACCTGATGGTCCGATTATCGCCACCTTTTCGCCCTTTTCGATCCTTGTGGACACATTATCCAGTACCTTTACCCCATTGAAGCTTTTACAGAGATTTTTAACGGTTATCACTTTTTCTCAGCCTCCTTTCCAGTGCCTCCAGAAGAAGGGTGAGTATCTTTATGATTATGAAATAGATCACAGCTGCTCCGATAAGGGGCATAAATGCTTCGTAGGTACGGCTTGAAATCTGGCTCGCGGTTCTTGTAAGATCCGAAAGGCTGACATATCCTACAATGGCGGTTTCCTTGATAAGCATGATAAATTCGTTTCCGATAGGCGGAAGAACGTTTTTGAATGCCTGGGGAAGTACGATTTCCTTCATGGTCATAGCCTTTGTGAGACCCAGGGATCTTCCGGCCTCCATCTGTCCTTTATCCACGGCAAGTATTCCGGCTCTTATTATCTCTGAAACGTAGGCTCCGGAGTTTATGCCAAAGGAAAGGGATGCCACCAGAAGTCCGTTCTTTGAGGATGAAAAGACTATGAACCACATAATGAGAAGCTGCAATACGGAGGGAGTACCTCTTATTACGTCCACATAGGCCGTGGCGATATACCACCAGATAGTGTGTTTCCTTCCGTTCTTTGGCTCTGAAAGCCTCATAAGAGCGATGATGCAGCCTATTATGATGCCAATGATGCCTGCAGCCACGGCGATCTCCAGGGTAACGCCGAGACCCTTAAGGTACAGGATCCATCTGTCCTTAACAATGAATGCATTATAAAATTTTGTTTCTAAAGTGTTCATTTGTCCATACTACCGCAGAGAAAATAATAAGTCAAAGAAAAATTCATTTATTTGTATTATTATGCAGGAGTATGCTTGCAGATATGCAGTCAATGCGGGTGGAGATAGTGATGCGTTTATCCTGGCAGCACTGACGGGACAGGCTGGCAGAAAGTAAGGTTGTGTGTTATATTAAACAGGATGCGTGATTTTTCAAAACATAAAAGAATAGTAATAAAGATAGGATCCAGCTCCGTTACACATAAGGAGACCGGAGGTGCGGATCTTATAAGGATAGAGAAGCTGGTCAGAGAGCTTACAGATCTCCATAACGGAGGAAGGGACGTGATACTGGTGTCTTCAGGTGCCATCTCCGTAGGGCTTAAGGCCGCAAATATTAAGGATGTTTATTACAGCGGGGAAGCTGTCAATGAAAACGGCCGTGATGAAAAGCTCCAGATAAAGCAGGCAGCGGCTGCCATTGGCCAGGCAAGGCTTATGATGATCTATCAGAAGTTCTTTTCCGAGTATAACCAGCTTACGGCGCAGGTTCTTATGACAAAGAGGACCATAAGGAATGACCTTAACCGCTATAATGCCCAAAACACCTTTTCAGAGCTCTTAAAGCTCGGTGTGGTTCCGGTGGTAAATGAAAATGACACCATTTCCACCTATGAGATAGAGCTTGGGGATAATGATACCCTGTCCGCTATGGTGACGGCGCTTACGGAGGCGGATCTTCTTATACTTTTATCCGATATAGACGGACTCTATGATGATGATCCGAGGAGAAATAAGGACGCACACTTTATCCCTGAGATCGTCGATCTCACTGATGAGGTGGATTCCTATGGTAAGAAGAGTACCGGCTCAAGGGTAGGAACCGGTGGAATGGCAACGAAGCTTAAGGCTGCCCATATTGCGGTTTCTTCGGGCGCTGATATGATCATAGCAAATGCAAAGGATCTGAATAATATACACAGGATCATAGCGGGAGAGGAAATAGGCACCTATATTCATGCAAAGAAAACAGCTGATTTTTATCTGCCTGATTTTCTGGAGGATGACTGATGGGGGATATCGTTTTATTAGGAGATACAAAGGAAATCATGAGAAAAAGGATAGTCCTTCTTCGTGAGTGCATGACACCGGTGGAGAGGGAGAAGGCTTCCTACTATGCCTTTGACAGGTTTTTCAAGCTTCCGGAATACCAGACCGCTGAGAACATCTTTGCCTTTGCGGGCTACGGCTCGGAGGTCGCCACCATGAATTCCGTTTTCAAGATGATAAACAGCGGAAAGAAGGTCTCTCTTCCCAAGGTCATTGATGAAAAACATATGGAATTTTATGAAGTAAGAAGGATCTCCGATATAAAGAAAAACAGTATAGGCATTCCCGAACCGGAGGTTGAATATCCTCCTTCCGATTATAAGCCCGATATGATGCTGATCCCGGGCTGCGCTTTTGACCGTGATTTTAACAGGCTTGGCTATGGCAGGGGATATTTCGACAGATATTTAAGGGAAAAGGGCTATGAGAAATTTGTATGGAAGATAGCTATGGGCTTTGCCTGTCAGGTTGTGGAGCAGGTTCCTACGGAGGAGTGGGATGTTCCGGTGGATATGATAATCACAGAAAAAGAGGTCATACGTTAAAATATGGAAGACATAGATAAGGTTGTTTCCTCTCCGCCGGGGAAGGAACCGGAGAGACAGTATTATTTTATAAATAAGCTTATGCAGAGGAATGCTGCTTTTTTCGAAAAAAATAAGCGGCGTTCCCGTTTTTTCATACAGACCTTCGGCTGCCAGATGAATGAAAGGGATTCTGAAAAAATGGCCGGGGTCTTTATTAAGTCCGGCTTTGAAAGCTCAGAAAGCGAAGAAGAAGCAGATGTTATTTTATATAACACCTGTACCGTAAGGGATAATGCGGATCAGCGTGTTTTCGGAAGACTGGGGGTTCTTAAGGGTCTTAAGGATAAAAACCCCGGCCTTCTCATATGCCTTTCCGGTTGTATGATGCAGGAAAGCTCTGTTATAGAGAAGATAAAGAAAAGCTATCCCTTTGTGGATCTTATTTTCGGAACCCACAATATCTATAAGCTTGCTGAGCTCCTTAATGAAAGGATAGAGTCCGGTTCACAGATAATCGATATCTGGGAGCACGAAAGAGAGATAGTGGAAGAGCTGCCCTCAAAACGTAAATATTCTTTTAAGAGCGGCGTAAATATAATGTACGGCTGCAATAATTTCTGCAGCTACTGCATAGTGCCCTATGTAAGGGGGCGGGAGAGAAGCCGTGAGATAAAGGATATCATAAGGGAGATCGAGGCTCTTGTTTCCGACGGGGTAAAGGAGGTTATGCTCCTCGGACAGAATGTTAATTCATACGGAAAAGGCCTTTCGGATAAAGTCACCTTTCCGGAGCTTTTAAGAGAGATCGAAAAGATAGAGGGGCTTAAACGGATACGCTTCATGTCCAGCCATCCGAAGGACTTAAGTGATGAGCTTATCGATGTGATGGCTTCATCGGAAAAGATCTGTTCACATCTGCATCTCGCCCTGCAGTCGGGGAGCAGCAGGATTCTTAAGGATATGAACCGGCATTATACTAAAGAGGATTACCTTCTTATTGTGAAGAAGCTCAGGAAAAGTATCCCGGATATTGCAATAACAACCGATATTATTGTGGGTTATCCGACCGAAACGGCGGAGGATGTGGAGGATACCATTTCTGTTATAAAAGAAGCGGGCTTTGACGGGGCCTTTACCTTTATCTACTCAAAGAGAACCGGAACCCCTGCGGCAGCTCTTGAATTCAGGATGAGTGAGGAGGAGATACATAAGTGCTTCGACCGGGTCTTAAGGACCGTGCAGGAAACGGCAAAGAAACGCATTTCCCTCCTTGTGGGAAGGACGCTTCCGGTACTTATAGAATCTGTTAATGAGAAGGATCCTTCAATGCTGACCGGCCGCATACCCCAGAATACGGTCGTCCACCTGAAGGGCGACAGCTCGCTTATCGGGGAGATCGTTCAAGTCCGCCTTGACAGGGCTGAGGGCTTTTACTATATCGGGAGCATCGCGGAAAGAAGCTGATCGCTGAATCAATACTTGCATTTTTTCTTTAGATATGGTAATCTTGCATTTCGTGAGACTTCTCATTACTGAAGTCTTTAGGCGATGGTCCTCTGTCACCTGCGGTATTAAAGAAAAGCCGCGAGCGAATGGTGTTAAGAACATCAAATTGCCGGATAATGCGGAGTTTGTGAATTTAATGTTGCAAACGCCAAAGTTCAAACCAGTGATTTAAGAACTTTTGTCGTCCGAATCATCTGATCAAACAATACACTGTCTGGTACGTCATGGAGGTTATATATAATGAACGCAGAAATCATCAAGGAACTTGAAAAAGAACAGCTTAAGGCCGAGGTTCCCCAGTTTACCGTAGGTGATACCGTAAAGGTTTATAACAGGATCACCGAGGGTGATAAGTCCAGGGTTCAGGTCTTTGAAGGAACCGTCATCAAGAAGCAGGGCGGGAGCAACAGGGCTACCTTTACGGTAAGAAAGAACAGCTACGGCGTGGGAGTAGAGAAGACATTCCCCATTCATTCTCCCAATGTTGAGAAGGTTGAGGTTGTCCGCTCAGGTAAGGCAAGACGTGCGAAGCTCTTCTTCCTTCGTCAGAGAACCGGAAAGCGCTCAAAGCTTAAGGAGATCGTTGATTGATAAGAAACTATGGCTAAACACAGGGGCTTAAGCTTCTATAAAAAAGAAAAAAAGATAACCAATGAAAAGCTGGCTTTGTTTATGAGCTGGCTTTTTATGGTTTTTTTGGGGACTCTCCTCGCATATTTCTTTGTTTATACCCTCGGAATAAAAACAACCGTTATTGGAAGCTCAATGGAGCCATCACTTTATAACGGACAGGTGGTATTCTTAAACAGGGTGGTATATAACCTGGTCGCTCCGAAGAGAGGGGATGTGGTCGCCTTTCTTCCAAACGGAAACGCCAATGCCCATATTTCCGTGAAAAGGGTTGTGGGAGTGCCGGGCGACAGGATAGAGATAAAGGACGGGATTTTGTACCTTAATAATGAGCCACAGAGCGATATGTTTGACGATATGATATCTGATCCCGGGATAGCAGCCGATGAGATACTGCTTTCCGAGGATGAGTTTTTTCTGATGGGAGATAACTGCAATTCTTCAGAGGACAGCCGTGCTGCCAGTCTCGGCAGCGTAAAAAGAAAGCATATCACCGGAAAGGCCTGGTTCCATATGGCAGGTGGCGACACCGGCATCGGATTTGTGCAGTAAAGGAATACCAATGACATCATTTCAATATTTCCCCGGACATATGATGAAGGCGAAAAGAGCCATGGAGGAGGACATAAGGATTATTGACCTTGTTCTCGAGCTTGTTGACGCCAGAGCCCCGCTGTCCACCAGAAACCCGGTAATAGATGCCCTTGCAAAGGGCAAGGGCCGGATGATATTACTGAATAAGGCGGACCTTGCGGATGAAAGGGCTACAAAGGAGTGGACGGAATACTTTGAGTCAAAAGGGATCACTGCAGTGGCTCTGGACTCCAGGAGCCGGAAGGGCTTAAGGCTTATTGACGAGGGCGTAAAGACCGCCTGCAGGGAAAAGATAGAGAAAAATAAAAAAAAGGGCATAATTAACCGCCCGATGAGAGCCATGGTAGTCGGCATACCAAATGTCGGAAAATCCACCTTCATAAATTCTTACGCAGGAAAAGCCGTTGCAAAGACCGGAAATAAGCCCGGTGTCACCAGGGGTAAGCAGTGGGTAAGGCTCGGAAAGAACCTGGAGCTTCTGGATACGCCGGGGATCCTCTGGCCGAAGATAGATGATGATACTGCAGGCTTCCATCTCGCAGTCCTCGGTTCAATGAATGACTTAGTCATCGACCGGGAAGAGCTTATCAGGCATTTTCTAAAAGAAATCAATGCTATAAATCCACAAATACTATATAATATCTATGAGATCTCCGGAGAAATGTCTCCCGATGAAATGCTGCGTCAGGCGGCAAAATCAAGAAACGCTCTTAAAAAGGGCGGGATGCCGGATACCGACAAGGCAGTCTCCATAATCTTAAATGATTTCAGGAGCGGAAAAATGGGGCGGATAACGCTTGATAACGTGCCCCGGGACGGTTCGGCCGTTTAAGTCTGCAGCTGGCTCCTTTTTACGGTCACAAGCTTAATACTAATGAAAAAGATCAGAAAAATTGCCGGATACAGCATATATATCCTTATAATACTACTTTTAACCCTTGTAGTTAAGGCCGTCGGATTCCAGCGGACCGTCGTCAGCGGAGATTCCATGGAGAGTACCTTAAGCGACGGGGACTCGCTTCTGGTGGATAAAATCAGCTACCGTTTTTCCGATCCCGAGAGGTTTGATATAGTGGTTTTTCCCTATTCAGCCGCAGAAAGGGTCTACTACGTAAAGAGGATAATAGCACTTCCCGGGGAAACCGTTGAGATAAGGGATGGTGTGATACTGGTAAACGGTCATGTGCTCCCCTATAAATATAACCGGGATCCAATTTTTGACGCCGGAGTTGCGTCAACGGAGCTTACCCTTAATGATCACGAATACTTTGTGATGGGTGATAATGTGAACGATTCCGTGGATTCCAGAAGCTATGACGTGGGAAATATCGACAGGAGCATGGTTATCGGTAAGGTCTTTTTGAGACTGAGACCCTTTAATAAATTTGGGGTGATAGAGTGATCAGGGTAAATTATGGCAGAATCGGTAAATGAGATACGTGAAAAATTAAAAACACTCCCGGAAAACGCTCTTTCGGATTTTATTTCCGAATACAGCTTTGATGAGAGAAGCGGCGTAAAAAACCTTGTTAATTCCGCAAAAAAACGTATTCTCTCTTTGGAAAACGAGAGGAAACGCATGTATAAAATGTTCTCCTATGAAAGAGAGTACGGAGAATATGAATATATCTGCGGTATTGACGAGGTCGGAAGGGGACCGCTTGCGGGTCCCGTGGTTGCTGCCGCGGTTATTCTCCCGAAGGACTGTGACATTCTCTACCTCAATGATTCCAAGCAACTTTCGGCGAAAAAAAGGGAGGAGCTTTCCGGGATCATTATGGAAAAGGCAGTAGCCTACGGTTTCGGAAGCGCCGATGAAAAAAGGATAGACAGTATTAATATCCTAAATGCCACCTATGAAGCCATGAGGGAGGCTATTAATAATCTCCCGGTAAAACCCGATATATTATTAAACGATGCAGTTACCATTCCCGGGGTAAAAATAAGGCAGATACCCATAATAAAAGGTGATGCTGCGTCAGCCTCCATTGCGGCCGCTTCCATAATAGCCAAGGTTAGGCGTGATCGTTTTATGGAGGAGATGGACAAAAAATATCCGGGATATTACTTTTCATCAAACAAGGGCTACGGCGGCGATAAACGACATATTGAGGCATTAAAGAGGATGGGGCCTTCCCCCATTCACCGGATGAGCTTTATCGGTAATTTCGTATAAGACAGCTCCTGCGTTTCCGAATGCTCCTTCGTTTCCGCAGGCTCCTCATCCGGGAATATGCGATACTTCACGGACTATAATAAAGAACACGTATGAATATTAACGTCAATTCAAATACGGGAATATACGACCTTAATCCAAACGTCAATACCGCAAGGGAGATCGTGACCGAGAGCGTGCAGCAGAGAACCTCGACCGTCCCTGCCGATCAGGTGCGCTATGTGAAGGCGGGAGATACCTTTTCGGGGCAGATAACCGGCTTTAATGATGACGGAACGGTGGAGCTTCTTCTCGGTGATAATTCCCGTCTCAACGCCTTTCTTTCAAAAAATATGGGGCTGACACTGGGGCAGACCCTTTCATTTACGGTGAGCGGCGCCAGCGATTCAAAGATATCCTTAACTCCCCTCTATGCAAATCTGGACGGGAACAGTGCAGTCGCCAAGGCTCTGACGCAGGCAGGACTGCCTCTCACAAAGCAGAACGGGGATCTCGTTACCTCAATGATGGAGCGCGGCCTTCCGATAGATACAAAATCCCTGCAGAATATGGCTGCCCAAACCTCCCGCTTTCCGCTGGCAGACCCAAAGAGCATCGTCCAGATGACGGAGCTCGACATCCCCCTTACAGAGGAGAATATAAAGGAATTTGAGGCCTACAAGTCCAATCAGTACAAGATAGCTGACAGCCTTGGGGAATTGAGCCGGGGCTTTGCGGAGATTGCGGAAAAGGATCCTGAGGGTAATAAGGAGATCCTGAAACTGTTTTTTGAAACGGATGATAATTCCGGAGCCGTTATGAAGGATGCCCTGGATAATGCCCAAAAGGGGGATTTTTCAAAGATCGGAGAGCTTCTTCATCTTGATCCCGGGGAGCTTGAGTCACTGCAGCAAAAACCTGATATTATGGTTGAAACTGCGGACAGTGCCGGAAATGCAGGCAAAACTGCAAATCCGCCTGATCCATCGAACCCACCGGATCCTTCAGCTGCCCCGGAGAGCGGGAATAAGGTGGTGGTTCAGGAAAAGCCTGAGCAGGCAGTGATAAACGAAACCGCGGGGAAAGCCGCGGAAACAGTGGCTGCAAGGCATCCCTCAGCGGATCTTACCGGTACTGTCACCGATGATCTTCATATTCTTCTTAATAAAGACGGTGCAGAAAATCTTGCAAAAAATATGAAGGCTGCAGGGCTTCCGGAAGCGCTGGCAGAGAAGGTCGCGGATAACAGCCTCTCCGCAAAGGATACACTGGAGCTTACAAAGGCGCTTTTTGAAAAATATGACAGTCCGGATACCGCGCCGGAGCTTCAGCAGGCCTTAAGGGAGCTTTCAAAAAGCCATGAATACAAGCTCCTCTTAAATAACGGTATAACAAACGAATTCCTTATGAAGCCGGAGGAGGTGGCGGATAAGGAAAAGGTCAGGGAATACTATGAAAGAGTGGTAAAAAATTCGGAAAAGGCCATCGACTTTCTTAACAGTACGGGAAGAGGCTCATCCACTCTTGCCCAGGGCCTGAATAATCTGAAGTCAAACGTGGACTTTATGAATCAGCTTAATAATGTGATGACCTACTTGCAGCTGCCCCTCAAAATGAATGAGGACAAGGCTCACGGGGATCTCTACGTCTATACAAATAAAAAGAATCTCGCGAAAAAGGACGGGAATGTTTCGGCTCTTCTCCATCTTGATATGCAGCATCTCGGCACCATGGATATCCACGTGCAGATGACCAACGGTGAAAATGTAAAAACCCATTTTATTATGCAGAGGGAGGAGCTGCTGGACTTTATCGGGGAGCATCTCGGAGAGCTGGACGAGATCCTTGCAAAACGCGGGTATAAGATGCATTCCGATGTTGCACTGAATAAGGAAGCCAGGGATGTACCGGATATAATGTTTAACAGGGGTGCCAATGAAAGACTGATACAGACCACCTCTTTTGACATAAGAGCGTAGCAACTATTGACTAAAGTCGCTTGCCTGAGTGCAGGCGAGGAATGAAAACCGGGACGTTGTGGTAATATTATGATTAAAGCGCCAAAAGTAATTGTCACCACACAAGCTTGCTTGTGGTGGGGACAAGAACTTTGGGCGCACCCCTACACGAGCATGAAGTGGGGAAGGGGCCCCGCGAAATGCGAGTGTGGGGTAGGATTGTGGGAGTGCGTAGCACGGAACAATCCGTATTTAATCAAAATGTGACTTTTGGCGTCCGAATCATATTATGGCTGATTTCAGGAAGGATAAGGAAAAAGTAAAGACCGCTGTGGCCATTGCCTATGATCCTCAGAATATAGCACCTACCGTGGTTGCTTCGGGAAAGGGTGCCATTGCTGAAAAGATCATAGCCACCGCCCAGGAATCCGATGTTCCGGTCCATGAGGACAGCAAGCTGGCAGACACCCTGTCAAGTCTGGAGATCGGGGATGCCATCCCTCCTGAGCTCTATGAGGTGGTGGCTGAGGTGCTGGTATTTGTCGACAGGATGGATAAGCTTAAGCAGAAGATGGAGATATACAACGCAAACAAGAGATAACACCCGTTCTCTCGGAAAAAAGGAAGAGAACAGAGCCGCAGAATTCCTTGAAAACAGCGGTTGTACTGTTTTGGAGAGGAACTTCAGCTGCAGATCGGGAGAGATAGACCTTATTTTTTCCGACAGCGACGGAGTGATCTGCTTTGGCGAAGTGAAATACAGGAGCGACTTTAGAAAGGGATTCCCGGAAGAAGCCGTGGACCGGAGGAAGCAGCGAAGGATCTGCCGCACCTCCGACCATTACAGATCTAAATTTGCACTTGATGAATCATTATCATACCGTTATGATGTTATTGCCATTTACGGTGAAGAGATCGAATGGATAAAAAATGCATTTGAGTATGTGCCTTTCTGAGTGATTCGAAGCTTTGGGCTCGGGGCAACAACGGATCTTTGAAAAACAGAAAAGGGGAAAAAATTGATCAGCAGTGTTCTTGAAAACAGGATGCCGGCGGCACCGTTAAAACTCATCGTTATGGACAATATACAGGAACTCGGGAAGGAAGTTAATGACTACCTGGTTTCCTTCAGAAAGGACAATAACCGTCCTTACCACGACAGTCCTGCTTTTGAGGGCTATAATGCGGACAGTTTTCTTGTGGATCACAAGACCCCGCGCTTCGGCTCCGGAGAAGGAAAGGGAGTTTTGAACGAATCAATCCGCGGTAAGGATCTATATGTGCTCTGTGATGTACTGAACCGCTCCATGACATACGAGATGTTCGGCCACGAAAATGTCTATTCACCTGATGACCACTATCAGGACTTAAAGCGCCTGATCGCTGCGGTTGCCGGAAAGGCAAATAGGATAACTGTTGTTATGCCATTCATGTATGAGAGCAGGCAGCATAAGCGCAATGCACGGGAATCTCTGGATTGTGCCCTTATGCTGGAAGAGCTTTCGGCTATGGGTGTGTACAGGCTTATTACCTTCGACGCACATGATCCGTCGATCCAGAATGCAGCACCTCTTATCGGCTTCGATAATTTTACCCCCTTTTATCAGTTTATGCAGGCGCTTCTTCTGCATGTCGGAGACATGAAGATCGATAAGGAACATCTTCTCATAGTGAGCCCCGATGAGGGGGCTCTTCACAGAGCCGTGTACTTTGCCGGGGTAATGGGAGCGGATACCGGAATGTTCTATAAGAGAAGAGACTACAGCCACGTGGTGAACGGGAAGAATCCCATAGTTGCCCATGAGTTTCTGGGTGACAATGTGGAAAATAAGGATGTTATTATCGTTGACGATATAATCTCCTCAGGAGGAAGCATGCTGGATACCGCCCGGAAGCTTCGGAAAATGAATGCAAAGAGGGTATATATCTGCTGTACCTTCGGGATCTTTACCGACGGACTCGCTGTCTTTGATGAGGCCTATAAAGAAGGGCTTTTCGACAAGATAATCACGACCAACTTAAGCTACAGGATACCTGAGCTTCTAAAAAGGGAATGGTATGAGACCGCGGATATGGGAAAATTCCTGGCATCGATAATCGACTTTTCAAATCATGACGTCTCTATGGACAAGGTTCTCACACCTACGAAGAAGATAAAGAAGATCCTTCAGAAATATAATGAAACCGACTCTATCATGGAGATCTGAGTTTTCCTTTAATGGGTTCAGTTCTTTGGAATCCGGAATCAAAATCAGTCGTAAAATCTCAGGACCCCGAATACGGTTCCGAGGATTTTACAGTCATTTACGATGATGGGCTCCATTTCGTCATTTTCAGGCTGAAGTCTGATATGTCCCTGCTCTTTATAGAAGGTCTTTACAGTAGCGGAGTCGTCGATAAGTGCCACCACCATATCACCGTTTCTTGCGGAATTTGTTACCCTGACAAATATCATATCGCCGTCCATAATGCCGACGTTGACCATGCTTTCTCCCTTTACCTTCAGAACAAAGGCTTCAGATGCACCCATTCCTTTGGGAAGCATATCCGTAGGGAGAGGGAAGTAGTATTCGATATTCTGTTCTGCAAGAATAGGTGCACCGGCCGCGATCTGTCCTACAACCGGTATGCTGGTCATTTCCGTGCGGGTAAAATTGAAGTCGTCATCCAGTATCTCTATTGTTCTGGGTTTGGTGGGATCTCTCCTTATAACACCCTTTTTCTCAAGGGTTGCAAGCTGGGAATGCACGGATGAAGTGGACTTTAGATGAACTGCGTCACATATTTCCCTTACAGAGGGCGGAAATCCCTTATCAAGCACACACTTCTTTATATATTCAAGTATTTCACGCTGTTTATCCGTTAATTTACTGTCTGTCATATAATTCTCCGATCGATAAAAATGCTTCGTATCAATGTAAATTTTATCATATAGCCGACAAAAAATCAAACACTTATTCGATTGACGGGTGTTATTTTTTAATCCGGCGATCAAGGGAGTCAACGGGGACGGTTCCCATGGCGTTAAGTTAGTGAAATTCTATTACTACACACAGTGTCATTCTGAGCGAAGCGAAGAATCTTCTATAACCGGTCGGAAAGATCCTTCGCTGCCGCTCAGGATGACAAAAGGCTTAACTTAACGCCATTGGGACGGTTTCCATGGCGTTAAGTTAGTGTCATTCTGAGACTACACAATGTCATTCTGAGGGCGAAGCCCGAAGAATCTTTCTCTACGGAAGAAAAGATTCTTTCTGTTGCTTCGCGTCTCGTCTCCCGACTCGGTCCGCGCTAAACGCGTGCCACTGGCACGCAGCGCCCCTCGCCGGGGTGGCATCCCACATCTGCGATGTGGGATATGCGTCGCTGGCGCTCAGGATGACAAAATGCTTAACTTAACGG
>CAMVGV010000001.1 GCA_947167135.1 uncultured Lachnospiraceae bacterium | reverse complement strand
AAAGAACATAAGAAATAGCGGCCAATCATTTTTTATAGATTGTGCCCCATTTTAAGGGGAAACTGAACATATGAGTGCCATTACTGACAAAACCTTACTTGAAAATTTTCTTAATCTGATTCCTGCCGGTGTTTTCTGGAAAGACAAAGACAGGCGTTTTCTTGGTGCAAATCAGATGTTCCTTGATTACTATCCTAACCAAAAGCAGCTAAAGGCCATAAATCCGAAGCAAAGTCAGGAAAGTTATCTGCATCCAGAGTACATGTCGGTATGATGTATCAGTATAAAATGACAACTTTTCGCTCCGCTCATTGTTAAGATTATTCGATGCCCATATTTCAGTAATCCGAAGCGGCTCTTTTGTGTCAACACATACCAGGGTATCGCCATCATAAACTGAATATAGATCAAACGGAAATCTACGGTTTTCATTTCCTGCCTTACGCAGGAAACAAACAGACTCATTTTTCAAAAAATCCATTTCAATACCATTAGAAATATAGGCTTCAAAAGTATTTCCGCTCACTTCAACCTCAGCAAGTCTGCGGCTTATTCTTCTTATAAATAATCCTTGTACCATGCACTGCCTCTATTCTTAATGTTTTTCTTTCAGCACTTCCCATGTGGAGTTTTTCTTTGCTCCAACACGCTTTATATATCCTTTTTCCGTCAAAGACCCCAATGCTCTCTGTACGGTTCTCACAGTCTTTGATACCCTTTCTGCAATCTCCTCACGCGATATTGCATGATTTTGTTTTAATACGGCAAGCACAGCTTGTTCTGTAATGTTTAAAGCCTCTCTTTTTCCATAAGTGACATCATAAGTGACGCTTAATGTGTCACTTATGAACCCGGATCTGTACAGAATGAATTTGAAGCCATTTTTTGTTCTATCATATGAATATTTAACTCCGGCATCCCTGCACAAACTGTCTATTCTCTTAAAACCACTTCCAAATTTCTCAATAGATTTGGTTAAGTAAAGAAGCCTTGCTATATTAGGGTTCCTCAGTTCAGATTCAATGTTTCTCTTAATGTATTCCTCGGGCTTATACTCACTTGCATAGTCCCCCGGACTGTAAATTGTCACCATATCCGGATGAATACATATTTCATGCTGTGTCCTGCTATCATAGATAGCATGAGCAAAGCTGTTTGCAAGAACCTCTCTAATAACAGCTATCGGGATCTCCGGAATCTCTTCTCTTTCAAATCCGGTAATTTCGTTTCTCCAATGGATATTTCTTAAAATGTAATCCTCGGCAATCTGTAGCAAATTATATATGTTATCTTCATAGACCTTCATATCTAAAAAGGTCAGCTTCTCATTGGTTGCAAAAATAGCCATTTTCAGTGTAACGGGATGTGTATTACCAAACAGAACCTCTCCCGCATTTGTCAAATATCCCCCTGTAACCAGCCCATAACGGTTTAAAACTATAGGGCAGGTGTATTTGCCTTCCGGCAGTCTGCCAACCGATACAGCTTTTTTCCAAAAGGCTCTAATAGTCTTCTTATCAACCTTATCTTCTTTAGCCTCGGACTTTGCCCGCTCCCATTTACCACGATGTTTGTTTGCCCCAAAGAATGCCTTCAATTCTTCCGGTGTTACTTCTCGATCCTCGTCTGCAGTTCTCAAATAGTATCTTCCAGCCGCAGAATACGGTGCATTTTCTCCGCTGAATTCCACCTTAATAACATGACGCCCATCAAGCACCTCTTCATCAATCGCCGGATATATTTGGGGTTTGATATTTTCATATACAGCCCTTGAAACATCCCGGAGTGACGACTCGGAAACATCCTGTCCGATTACATCACCATTAGGTTTTACTCCGAAGTATAATGTACCAACCCCATGCTTATTCAGGATAGACGATATTGACACCATTCCTTCTTTTATCTCACCAGTAGATTTCTTAAACTCAAGCGTCTCAGTCTCTTTTCCAAGATTCATCTCAGCACCTCATTTTTCATAAGTGACATTACTATAATATAAGTGACATTTTTTGTCACTTATATTTTATGAATCTATGTGAACTAACTTTTTACGCCTAAAAGCTCAGAACGTCTGTTTTCTTTGGGTCAATCATTTTTTCTATGTGATACATCGGCCGCTGACCCTGCGGTATAGTATATTGACAGTTGCATAAAAAAGGATCTTCCTATAAGGTTGAGTTGCATCTTTGGCCGGATGTAATAACCCAATCAACAGGAGGATCCTATAACATGGATTATATACGAACCGAAGCAGATGGACAATTGGCACTTACACAATCAACGGAGTATCTGTTTTTGCCGTCCTGCTTATACGGCTTTCATAATACTGAAACAACCGTTGAGACCGCTAAATCCAAGCGGATCATTTACTGCCATAGAGGATTTTGGGACCTTCCTGAGGAAGAGCGGATTTGTACCTGTGGGCAGAGGATGCACATAAACTCACATCCTGATATTTATATCCGTCACCTCAGCATTGGCGGAAATCTGAGTGGGTTGTTGTTTCCTCATAACCAGCTCCGTTGTCCTAAATGCGGAGCCACAAAGAGCCAGTATATTTCCTTTAAATCTGACGGTCACCTCATTACGGACGCGCTTCATCAGTATACCTGTGATTTGCTTGCCAGAGGAACTTATACAAACAAGCAGGTAGCAGAGATTACCGGGCTTGGTGAAAACACGGTCAAGGAGATTGATAAAAAACGTCTCCGGAGCATCTATACGACCGATAACGGTAAGAAGCTTATAAAGCCTGAGAAACAGGCTAAATACCTCGGTATAGATGAGTTCAAACTTCATAGCGGCCGACGCTATGCCACTCACATCATAGACCTTGAATCCGTTCATGTTCTCTGGATTCAAAACGGCAAATCCAAGCAGGTTGTCTATGACTTTATCGAGCATGTCGTCATTGAGTGGATGTCTGGTGTGGAAGCTGTTGCATGTGACATGAACTCCGATTTCCAGGAAGCATTTGAAGAAAAATGCTATTGGATCCAGCCGGTATTCGATTACTTTCATATCGTTAAGAACTTCAATGACAAAGTAGTCAGTGAAGTCCGTAAGGATGAACAGAGACGACTCTACGAAGAAGGTAACGTGGAAGCCGCCAGAGCGCTCAAAAAGACTCGCTATATCCTGATGTCGAATCGATCCACACTCCAAAAGAAGGATGAAGATGCTGCATCAGAAAGAATCATTCATAAGGGCAGTCCTCTTTTCAAGACAGAGGACATCAAACGCAAGAGTGGTTATGAAGCAAAGTACGATGCTCTGCTGCAGGAGAATAAACTCCTCTTTACCCTTGATCTGGTTAAGGAAAAGCTGTCCTACGCCTATTCCATGACTTATGAGGCCAAAATGGCTGATGCAGTCATTGACATAATCGATGTATGCAAAGCAACGAACAACAAACATCTGCTCTGGTTTGGAAAGCTATTGGATACCCACTTTGAGGGCATCATAGCGCATGCAACTTACAAAATATCATCCGGTAAGATCGAGGGTATCAACCAGAAGATCAAGACCCTCCGTCGACACGGATACGGCTATCCTGATGATGAATACTTCTTCTTGAAGATCATGGATATGAGCCGGAAGGAGTATGTCAGGAATCAGCCATCACATAAAATTTGTGATTGAGCCAAATAAATTCGTATTTTAATGAAAGAAAGAATATAATAACTCCACCACATCGGAAAATTATTTCTTCTTTTTCCTCTCCGGCAGTTCCTCCCACATGCTCTCAATCAGCTTGCACAGGAACTCGCGATTATCAACATCATCTACCAAAATCATCTCTTTTGGTCTACGCTTCGCTCCGGTCGGTGCTAAACGCGTGCCACTGGCACGCAGCACCCCATCATAAGGAAGCTTCATTGATGCATCCGGCATCAGCTTCACCGCCACCGGAACCGGCTTTACCAATAGCCTGTCATCGTATATCCCGCCAAATACCTTTCCGCGATAATAAAGGATGTATTCTCCCATCATCGCCCGACTGCTGACTTCATCCAATTCTGATAATTGATCCAGGATAAAGTCCAGATACTCTTTTGTTGATGCCATACTCCCCCTCCTATCCGTTTACAAGCTTCAGGAACTTTTTATCGTTCATCTGCTCATTTGTAATGTATTCCCCATCGTGAAACAAAGTATAATTAGTAATCGGAGTCGGAGCATTCTGTGCTTCCTCTCTGCTTTCGATATGGATCGCATGGAACGGTATATCATTTTCTCTGGCAGTCTGCTCCAGCACCGGAACATACTTCGCATTGAACGGGCACTGGCTTGTGTAATACAGAACATATCCCATCTCATCTATATGCGGATGCTTAGCACATTCTTTGAATCGTGGCACATCTGCTTTCTCATCAAGCGGCAAATACCAGAGCCCGATACCGTTATCTGCTTCATCCGCAATGGCAAAGCCTTTGTACTTCAGGAACTTCGGATCAGCCAGGAACGGCTTCTTCTTTGCAGCGCACAGAATGCATAGCCCGTTTCTTCCCTTTTCCTTGCTATCCTCTATACAGGCATTCAGCAAATCTGAAGAGTACCCATGTCCTTTGAAGGACCCGGATACCCACAGACAGTCAATATACATGTACCCATCCGCTTCGATTGGAACCCATGCTCTTTCTGCCGGGATATATTCGATAAAGCACTTACCGCGTTCCACACTCTTCAGAAAAACAAGCCCCTCATCAAATCTGTCTGCCAACCAGGCCTTCTTAGAGGAAACCTGCACATCCTTATTGTTTGAAATGGCACAGCAGATGTGCTCCTTTTCCAGATTTTCTTTTGTAACTCTGATGTACTCCATATGTTCAGCCCCCTTCTTTACAGGTCAAATATAGTCATCTGCAGATATTTCTCCGGCAATTCACTCATAAATCGGAAACAATCCTCCGGACTTGACATAATCCCGTGTGCTTTACAGATCCTTTGAAATATCTCAGTCAATTCCCTGGCTTTGGGACTTGGCAGTTCATACGCATTTCCATACCGTTTGATGTAGCGTTCCTTCATCCCCGGAAAAAAATTGTCAAGCGCTGCATAATAGTATTCCCGGTCGCCCTCTCTAAGTGTCAGTCCCATACCAAAATCTATGATGCCTTTTACACCGACCCGGACGCATTCATGCAGGATAGATGTTATATTTTCTTCCGTATCATTGATAAATGGCAGAATCGGAGTCAACCAGACTACAGTAGGAATTCCCCTTTTCTGCATTTCTTCCAGCACCTCTATTCGCCGCTTTGTATTGCAGACATTCGGCTCCAATATCCGGCACAGGTCATCATCGTAAGTAGTAAGAGTCATCTGCACCACACACTTTGCGGAGCGATTTATCTCATCCAGCAAATTGATATCCTGAAGGATACGATCCGATTTCGTCTGTATTGCGGCTCCAAAACCATATTGCAGTATGATTTCAAGGCACTTCCTTGTCAGCCGTAACTCTTCTTCACAATGCATATACGGATCCGACATTGCACCGGTCCCGATCATGCACTTTCGTCTTTTTGATTTCAGTGCTTTCTCCAACAATTCCGGCGCGTTCTGTTTTACTTCTATATCCTCAAAGGGATGTGTGAACTGATAACACCGGCTTCTGCTGTCACAGTAAACACACCCATGACTACATCCCCGATAGATATTCATTCCGTAATGACCGCCACTACCAGTCAGTATTCCTTTTGCATCAACAAAATGCATCTTATCAGCTCCCTTTTTCTTTTATCGGATGCCTGATCACGGTCTTCAGCTTCTCAGGAGCAACCTTCCTGGCATCACTCAGATAAATCTCATGATGGAGGCGCTTATCCGTAATATCCAGCTCATAACCCTGCTGTTCCATGAACTCATGCATCATGGCAACCGTAGCAGGCTCATCATCATAAGATCCGATGTGCATGCATTGAACACACAGGCCTTCATCATGGGTAAAGAACTCGACTTTAGAAAAATCCTGTTTCTTCTTTGCCGTTGCTTCTCTAACAGCCCAGTCAAAATCTTCTTTCGTTACAAAGTCAGGCAGGCGGATGACGATAGTCGCCCTTCTTGCTCATCTTGATGGTGAAGGCAATTCCATACAGCAATCCGATAGACTTCTTATATTCCCCATCCTCCTGATTCGGATCTCCCGTTCCGCGCACAGCAATATAATTCATGCTCGGCACCGTTCCAGAACGCCTCCCTGACAAGGTTCTCAACTGCTCTGTAATCTTCGCTTCTCTCTTAACGAATCGTGTAGTCATTTGTATTCAATAGTTTTTCCTCCTTAATACTTGTAATCAATCTATTTGGACATTCGTTAAACCTTTTCTTTGATACAAAGCTACCTTCTTATCCTAAAATTTTTACATCAGTCGTTCTCTGATGTATTCTCAAACGGAAAAGAATCTATAATATCTTTTGCCTCTTTTACATACTGATTGTTCTTCCAAACTTTTATATCCCCAATAATATAGATACGATACTTAGCTCGGGTTACAGCCACATTTACAATGTTACTGTTAACAAACCCTTGAACTGCGTAACGTTCCTTTACTGTCTCATCACAGCCAAGCATAAATATAACTTCGTTAGCCTCTTTACCCTGAAATTTATGTACTGTACCTATATTTGAATACACCCATTCGCCAAACACTTTGCTTTTTGCCAATGCCGATTCTTTATTCCTATTTGCATATGTCCCAAGTGCACTACGAATCCCACTCACTACTTTTGTAAACGGAGTAATAATATACAGGCTCGGTGTTTTGGATCTGCTAAATGCTTCATCAACCATTCTGCAAACAATTTCCCCTTGATTTGGAACATAATGATCTCCACTTCCCTTTTCAGGACCGGTAACATTAATCCACTGTGAATGCCCTGAAATGAAGGTTTTTATTTTTTCTTCAGAAGGAGCAAGCGTCTGCTGTTTCATAATTCCATTATATGAAATTCTGTTGGAAATATCATACATAGGAGAAACGCATCTTCTATGCACAAGAAGCGGGCACCCCACCCACTCCGGATAGTCTGTTCCCTTATCAAAAAAAGTCCCGAAGTGATTAATTATATCAGCACAACTCTGAACTGAAAGTGTCTTATCCTTATAATTTGAATATTCCGGTTCCGTATATGCCTCTTTTAGAAGTTTTAAATCATCCGTAACAACGGGCTCAACCTGCTTGGGATCTCCAACTATAATAGCTTTTTTAGATCTGAACAATTCGCCAATCGCCATCTGTGGTTGTGCCTGCCCTGCTTCGTCAATTACGAGCGTCCCAATTACTCCCGGCTCCTTAATATCTCTCAGTAGCCTTCCCACCGATGCAAATGTAGAAGAAACAACCGGGGTGAGCAGGAACAATGTATTAAATAATGATCCTATCATCGCCTCTTTATCCTCCGGGTGAAAACTAATCTTTTCTGTCCCGGATTCAATTTTTAATCCCCAATATTGACCGAGAATGCAAATGTTTTGTGAAAGCCGGTGATTATGATACCCTCCAGCTGCTCTATGATGATATCCCGGACACACTGTCACAGTTGATCCGGACAGCCTTCGTGCCCCATCCCGGATATAAGTTCATTGTCAGCGACTTCTCCGCCATTGAAGCCAGAGTGCTGGCCTACCTTGCCGGTGAGACCTGGCGCTCTAAGGTATTTGCAGAAGGCAAAGACATCTACTGTGCCTCTGCCAGCCAGATGTTCGGTGTTCCGGTTGAAAAGCACGGTATCAACGGTCATCTCCGTCAGAAAGGCAAGATCGCAGAATTGGCTCTCGGTTATGGCGGGAGCGTTGGTGCTCTGAAGTCAATGGGGGCCTTGGAAATGGGACTAACCGAAGAAGAACTGCAGCCGCTGGTCAACTCCTGGCGGAACTCCAACCCGATGATCACCGCCTTCTGGTGGGACATCGACCGCGCCGTCAAAACCACGATCACGCAACGCATCCAGACTGAAGTACGCGGAATCCGCTTCTTCTATAAAAGCGGCATGCTCTTCATCAAGCTTCCATCAGGCAGACTGCTCTCCTACGTGAAACCCCGCATCGGAGAAAACCAGTATGGCGGCGAATCCGTCACTTACGAAGGAGTCGGATCCACAAAGAAGTGGGAACGCATCGAATCCTATGGTCCGAAGTTCGTGGAGAACATCGTCCAGGCCGTCAGCCGTGACATCCTCTGTTACGCCATAAAGACTCTCCGGCACTGTTTCATCGTCGGTCACGTTCATGATGAGCTGATCATCGAATGCAGCCCTGATGTTGACCTAGATGTGATCTGTAAACAAATGGGCAGATCTCCGGACTGGATGCCGGACATCCTGCTCCGTGCCGACGGCTACGAAACCTGCTTTTATAAAAAAGACTGACATGAAAATAGCGGCTCCAGGTTCAATGCCGGAGGGCCGCTATTATCCTATTCGCAACTACGGTCAGGAATTATCTAACACAACATACCGTTCCGCATTTTCTTCAATCCAACTGTTATATTTTTTGACTGCTGCTTCTGTAATATGTGTGACTGAGTATACTGGATCTTGATCTGTGCTTTTTCCTTGTGCCATCAATATTCTGGGTTCAATAGGCATTAATCCCACTCTCAGCCCATCTTCCCTATTGCACCAAAACGAAGGATTATCGCTTGTTATGAAATATGTTGGACCATCTGCAATCAGGAAATGAAAACTCGTGTATTTCAGATTTTGGCAGGCATGATAATACATAGGCCCGTCTTCATTCAAAAATCTCCTAAAATATTTCAGAAGCAAGCAATGCCTAAAATAATCGTACACCGTTTCAAAAAAAGGTAATTCTCTTTCATCTGTTGGAATATCTATTTCATCAAATGCGAGAGCATCTTTACATAGAGCATCATAGGTTTGAGAAAACAATTGATCCGATGCAAATCCTCTCCAATCCATGGACGTATAGAACCGCATCAAGAAATTCTTCTGGAACTCCGGTATGTTTCCGTTCCCTGATTGCAATACTCGTTTTATTATCTCCTCACGTACAGCAGGCCAGCAATTTTCATATTTTGTCGACCATGTTGTCTCTATATCTCTGATCTTCTTACCATCGATATCTTTCTTTATCGGCTTTTTTGCTGCTATAGATCCATCACTTTTCCTGGTGATCTCCCAGTTTTCAAAGTCATAGTATATTTGATTAAGCTTCAGCGGATCCGTGATTATTTTCCCCTGGTATGTTATGTTGTAATCCTTTAATCCGTTAAATATTGTCTTCGCATCGTCTTCTGTACATATCGGCATCCCAGCAACAATTGAGTGATAATGATTGACACCAAAGAATTTCTCTTTGTTCCTGCACTCTTCTTTGTTCTCTTTAATATCCCATATTCGCAATGTACCAGACGAATTCGCCCAAGCAGACAGATATGTCTGTGGTATTAAATGATGATATTTAGCTTCACTCCCCAATAGATTTGTGCCTCCGTCATGCTAAAGATTAGCCTTTAAATATCTTGGCTCCCTTTGCAACAGTTTTTACGATCTTTCCGCCATTCTTCAGCAAAAAACGTCCGCCCACTAAGAGTAAGCCGGTACCTACAGCCGCCGCTGGTGTTCCATACTTATTAACGCAGTCCGGACAGAGCCCAAGAGTTGATTTTCCTACCAACACTCTTTTACATTTCCAACATGTTTTTTCATTCTCCATCTTCATCCTCCACAGACACCAGATAAATATGCTCACTGCTCGATGTTTCAAGCTTGGCTAACTTTGGCTTTACATCTTTTGATAGCTGATACCAACAGTTCATATTCTCCGCATTATACGGATAATTCATATGGATGAGTTCTGCGGCTGAATAAGGCCTATCTGCAATTTGTTTAGTAAAAAAATCACTCATTACACGCCGATACCTATCCATTTCAATCTGAGCTCCGTCGACATCACCCAAATAATCCAGCAGTTGCATTCTCAGTCCCACAAATTTTGTTGCTATCTGAAGATCTTCAGACATATACCCGATATATTCCTTTATCTGACCTTTCCTTTGGAATATAGGAAACCGCGTCAGCTTTGCTAAACGTTCCGCTGACGTTGACATTTCTGTATAAACACTGTTTACCGCAGATAGCAATTTATCCGAAGCCTTTTCGAGATAGGCTTTCCTTTCTTCTTGTGTACAGTTTTGTCCCTGCGCCTTCAGAATATAAAATCTTGCATCAAGAAAAGGAACCTTTATATCTCTATCCCGGTCTCGTGCTATCTGGAAACTCTGCATTTCCTGAATGGCATCAAGCTTTGCATATATCTGCTTCATCTGCAGCTGATTCGCAATACTCCTTGAGGCTTCCATAGTCCCAGGATTGATCCGGACTTCTTTCAAAGTTACATCTTTGACACGCGTTCCTGCTTCATCAACAATCACCGCTCGCAGATTACCGTCAACCTGACGGGATTCGCCGACTTTATAGATACCCTCATCCAACTTTTGTCTGATGTCTTTGGGTAAATGGTCAAAATCAGGAATCAGTTGAGTGGTTCCTGCTGATATTACTTCTGCTCGATGTACAACCTCATTGATGATACCTATGTCCGCGAATGGAATATCCGGAACAACAACTGTTGGTGCATTTAGTCTGATGGCATCACTTAATTGCTCAATGTACCCATTGAAGAAATCGCTCATTGCAAGCAAGTCTTCGCCAGTCTTATCTTCATCTGTGACCAAAATATTGACTTCACCACGGGGAATAATCTGTGTAGTATTTTCCACCGCGCTGTCATTATTCATTTTTTCATCGCTCATAGGAAATACCTCTCATCTATTCCCCGTGGAATACAAATCACTTGTCAAACCCGAAGCTATCAACTCTAAGCGTCCGGCAGTTCTCTGACACCGTGCGGACCGTCTCCGGCGTGAACCCATCAGGCGCATTCGCACTGACTTCCAGAGAAAGCTCCACATCACAATTGTCGGTCGTAGACAAATGCGTGATAACTTCGTCCAGATACTTCTGAAGATCCCGGATAACTCTAGTATTATCCAGCTTCACACTCATAAAGAACCTGGTATCCCCGACCTGCTTAGGCTGAACAGTCTCTCCAGAACCAGATCCAGTTCCTCCGGAAGTCTGTTCGGATCCACCGGCAGATGCTGTTGATGTATAATCATCATTGCCACCGGCAGTCCCAGACTGCTGCTCCTGTTTCTCCTGATTCAGCTGTTTCAGTGCATTGAGCACCTTCACAAGATAGTCACTTGGATACACATCCATAATCGAAGTATCATATCTCAGCCCGGTATACCGCTCATCACTGATAGAAGATGCGATTGCAAACGCCTCATCACTTGCTACACCGGCACGGATGGTACTCTCCAATACAGAGAAATTCGCAAGTCTCGGCAGATAGCAATACGTTGTAAGGTACTCCCACAGCTTTTTAACCTGAATATGATTGTCATCCTTCCAGAGCAGATTATCCAATTCCATCTTCAGAAGAGACGGTGCCCACTTGGTGATGATCTGTTCATTCTGAATCATCTTTGCTGCTGCCTTGGAGACGATCGGCTCAACGCCTACCAGCCGGTCAGTGTCCCAGATGATGGTCTTCATATCAGCACCACTGTCAATGCTCGGAACGATCAGCCAGCAATACACTTCCTTCAGGCGGCTATTAACAGTTTCATTGCACCTGGAGATATTACTTGCCGTCTCAGCATTCTGAGCAGCATCCAGATTCAGCCTTGTGCTGTCTGTCTTGATGGATTCCCATGCCAAAAGATCGCTCACAGCCTTCTGCAGACTCGGAAGAAGGCCTTCATCCGGTGCAACAAACGCCAACATATTCCTATAAGTTCTCGGAGCAGTTCCTCTGTTATTCAGAATTTCTTCTGCTTTTGTAAGAGCCTTGCAGTTCGGCTTATTCTGCTTATATGTATCCGCTGGTCTTAAGACAACCAGTCTTACTGCCTGCTCATCGGACACATCACTTGATGATGCAGGGCAAACATGAAGGCCAGCAAAAGGAGCTTCCTTCCGAAGATCCCTGAGTCTCTTCTCGATCTCATATTCAACATCAGAGCTCGCCATCTGAGAAGAACGATCTGATGCTGTCTTCCGAAGCGTCGGACGGGTATCATACCAATAGCGGTTTCCTGCCGGATCCGCATACAGATACGAAAGCGATCCACGCAGCGTATTCAGAGCATCATTAAAGTCAGCAATGTTTTCACCTGGCTGGATTACTCCAAGGCGAATACGGGATGCCTCAATACCACGAATGCTCTGAGCACGAACCGTCGGAGCACTTCCAAGCATGATCGTTCTGGCGACACGCCTTGCTGCCATCTTCTGCCCATATCTAATCGTCGATTTATCAAGCTGATATGGTACCGCATTCTTACCATCAACCTCAGAATCAATGATGGCATTCCAAGTTTCCGGAAGATAACGAACCAGCTCATCCTTTACTGTCGGAATATCCAACGGCAGAGAGCCCGGCATAATCATTGCGCTGGCATCGTTTGCCATCCACAGTTCATGAATAACTGCTGCCATCAGACGCAGAACGCCACGGGTACGCTGGAAGTGTTCCATTGTTGCCCATTCCTCATACAGACGATCGAATATTTCCGGATGAATCGGATAGCAGGAAATCAAACGATTTCTGTACTCGACTTCTCTTGCATCAATCGGGAAATCACCCTGATTATCCTGATACATCTGGCTGAACGCAGCACAAACTTGATCCCTTTCCTCTGGCTTCTTGCAATCCAGGAAGAGTCTTCTTCTTACGACCTCAAAGCCTTCATTTGCCGCTACCGGTTTCCAGATGGATTCTTTACGGCCAAATGTGTGTTCGATTGCTTCGAGTGCCTTCTGGCCTGCATCTCCACCGATCTCAACAGCAGATTCCGGAATCGAAGCTACAACCATACTGTTCTTGCTGGCACTTGCAGCCTCTGTTATCTCCTGAATAAAGGAAATAAAGTTATCAAAAGAGCCTGAAGGCAACCCTTCAATGCCATAGATCTTCTTTGCGTAAGCAACCAGCTCGTCCATCAAGATGAGGCAAGGCCCACATGCATCAAACAAGTTTTTCAGGGCAAGGCTTCCCGGTGATACTCCCTTCTTGTCTGCATCCTTTACGTAGTCATAAAGCTTCGGATCTCCTGCAGCAATCGCCAGCTGAGCAGCCATCTCTCCCCAAATTGTATTAATCGTAATCCCTGGAAGGTTGGTCGGTCTCTTTGACCTTGACGGATCCATAGCAGTACCAACCAGTACAGCAACCTTGGCATTCGGCAACTCTGATACGCCGGCATCTGCCATAACTGCTTTCAGGTTCGGTATTTTATCAAGCGGAACCCCACCACGAGACATATGATACAGTGCCAGCAAGCTGTGTGTTTTACCACCACCGAAAGCGGTCTTCAACTGAAGAACCGGTTCTCCGTCCTTCCCACCAAAGCGCTTCAGCGCCTGTATCAAAAGTCCCTTCATGCCCTCTGTAACATAAGTACGGGCAAAGAATTCAACTGGATCTCTATATTCAAAAGCTCCTTCGCCTCTGGCAACCTGAGAAAGATCTGCCGCAAACTCAGCGTTCAAATATCTTCCCTGCGCCACATCCGGATGAGGCTCTATGATCTCACGCCAGCTCGGAAGCTTAGATCCATTGATTCTTGTAAGAACACCGACCTCTTCCTTTTTCTTTTTTGTCGGTGCCTGCGGCTCAGAATTACCCTCAGTAACCGTGGTGGATCCCAGACTGGTTCCATACCGCAGTTCTCTGAGAATCGTGCGTATTTCCTCTGCCCCCTGCAGGTCAAAGTCAGCACAAAGCCGCGCCATAGTATCAAGGGCCCGCTCAGCATCGTCTTTCGGCATATCCTGAGATCCGGCGTGCGAAACCACATTACGAACGCCCATAAGCTCTGTTGCCCATGCTCTCCGATCTCTTGCAAGATGGCGTCTGAAAAGCGGTCCCCACTGCCTATCCAATAAGCGGAGGCAATTGGCCACATCCAGAGAATCCACCAATTCTCCCCACTCCCCGGAAGAAGGCAGATCCCATCCCTGATCACCGATTGATGACAAAACTTCCTGCCACCATCCGTCTTTGTATTCCCGGCTCATCTCCTGCGCTATATACGCAGCCATCAAAGGATGAAGAATCCGGAATCCCTTCTGTACATACTCAAGATTCTCTGCCATGATCTGTTTCCTCCTCACTTACGGCTTTCGATGTTTCCTCGTAATACGCAGAGATCAGCGTATCAATTTCCTGTTCTATGATTCGGGATGCCATATGCGGCTTCATACTGGAACCGTCCGCATCCAAAACCAGCTTATTTCTCGTGTATATATTTAATGCTTGGCCGATAACTGATGTCCTTAGGTCCATTATCCCGACCTTACTGCTTGTTTCTTCAATCAATGTTGGCACTTCTCTTTTCACAGCCGCGACAAAGGAACGCCTGGTAATCTGCGGACTGTCTTCTTCCTTCTTCCGCAGAACTACTGTAACCGAAATGCCTCTTGACTCAGCCAGTTCAATATTATCTTCATACTTCCTTCCCAGCGGCCAGGATGCCGTAAAAGAAAAGCCTGCATTACATACAGCATCAATGAAATACTCCCATTCGCTGAGTTCTTCATTGTCCGAAGAATTGTTCCCTTTATAAATGAAGCCAACCAATGACGGATAGTCTGCCGATGCGCTTTCATACAGATTCTTCATTGCCACAGCCAAACTCTCTCCGTAAATCATGTCCGCTTTCTTCTTATCACCCCCATATCGGTGAGAGAATGCGGTCATATCTTCCTGTTTTGGAGAAATGTCTCCTGAGAAGTAAGTTGGATAAAGGTCTCCCAGGCCATACTTCATCCACACATAGAAGAAATCCGAAAGATCTGAATAGCTTGCTCTGTCGTAGTACGGCAAAGTTGTAACTATCATTGCATCCTTCACATCATTTGGCATTACTGCATCTGCAACCTTAGTGCTCCCATCAATACCGGCAGGCAGAAGAGCAAGAGTATCGCACGTTCGTGACAAAGCGTTTGCGAAGCTTCCCCCAGCACTTGCAAAAGGATTTCCTTCGGCATAATCCCATATCATTGGCATCGCTGCTCTGGAAAAGACATTTCTGAGAGAGCCCCCGCTGCTTGTACTCCAGCTGCATATATTGGAGCATCGATCAAGCAATTTACTAATTGTAAGTATCAGTGTAATCCTGACTGCTTCCGCGTAAGCAAGTGCACCACATCCGCCATCTGCAAATGTGATTCCATCATCAGCAAAGCCCTTTTCTAAGGCATCTTTTTCAACGTCAGACTGCATCTCCTTAGCCAGATCCATCATGGATGTGATGAACACTAGCTGCCTGTTCGTAAATAGATCTGCATAATCTGTCAACCCAAACGAAGGCGGAGAGAATCTCTTCGGAAAATTCGGCAGATCTCCATGAGGAACATTCTTCGGGGCATTAACTTGTGCAGCTCTCTCCTGATCCGGAGTCGCTTCCAGGTATAATCGCTTCTTTCCATCGTCTGCTACGATCGCAATCAACTGACTATCAATGCTATGTTTAATTCCGCATTCTTTCACATAAGCATCTGGAGTGATTTCTCCACAGGCCGGACACTTAAACACCGCCGTCTGTGCGACCTTCGGTTTAAGCTTTCCTCCAGGATTCGGTTCCCTGTGCATCTTAAAGCGAATTATTCCATCTTCAACAACAGGCTCTACCCATGCTTCGCTGCCTTTCTTCTTTGCAAGGTCATAGCTGGAAGAAAGAGGAATATTGCACCCGCACGACGGATTCGGACATTTGACAGTTCTCGCCCAGATCCAAGCAGATACATCCAGTTCCTTATCACTTTCCGGATCCTTCACCTTAGGATATAGATACCCAATCTTCTGGAGCGCTTTCTCCTGTAGCTTTTCTCCATAATAGCGGACATCCTCAGCAAATCCGGAAGCACCTGGGAGCTCTATGTCCAGCGTCATTTCAGTTCTCGGATGTACCGGAACTGTATCCGAGAACCGTGACGGAATGTCCGAAACCACTGTGGTAATCATTCCGGCCACAGCATTCAGATCAGAGGAACGACTCCTTAATCCAAGTCGATGTGCCTCAACCGGAATGGTGCCACCTCCCACAAAAGGATCAAACACTGTTGGCAGTTGCCCGGATGCATTCCTCTGAATCTCCTTTAGGGCAATCTCTAATATATCTTTTCTATCTGCACTCTCTATCTCAGACAGAGATTCTGCAATTCGTAACAGCCGCTCCCTCTCTGTATCCTGCTCATCCTGCGATGGAAATAATTCCGGATGCTCTGCAGGATCATCAATCAGAGATTCAAATATGGAAGTACGAGCAACAGCCATAGGATCCCGCGTCCACCAAATATGAACATTCGATGGCATCCCATTTCTGGCAGTCTTTTCCCTTTCTGTCTCTGTGTTGATTTTGGAAACAGGTATGGCTGTTTCGATCAACTTCTTATATGGCATAAACACCACCTCATGTTAATTGTTATTCTTCATAAAGTCCTCCAAAGTAAGCTGCTGAGGAACAATTGCTTTCAGTTCTGCAGCTCTGGACTGTATCTCCGGCCATGCTACGACCAAAGCATTATAGGCATACGCTTCCTGAGCCCACTTCTTTCTTTCAGCAATGGTATAAAGACGATATGCCAGATCCTTCGCCCGTTCAGCATTAGAACCATACATATTGGCAATTGCAGCAGCACAGCCTTCAATGCCCTCCTTCTCCATCTTATACGTCAGTTGCTGGCACAGAAGCCAGATGCTACTCTCGTTGGAATCTATTCTGGTTGGCAATTCCGGACGCTCAATCAGATGGACTTTTCCTTTTTGGGCATAAAGTGTTCCGTGGGAAGCCATGATTGCAACAGATGTATTCTTTGCCGTCGCAAGAGTATTGGCATCGCCGAATGGGATCTCATTGAAGGCACTCTGCGAATAGAGATCAACACAGAAACGGCTCTCCGTATCCAAATCGCTATCCTGTTCATTAAAATATAAGTCTAGTTCCTGATTAATGATTTGCAATGCACTTCTAACAGTCATAGGTGTACCATCTGCATCGAGTACCTGAGAATATTTAGAGTATACGCCTATGCCTGGTCCAATTGCCGACTGGGCCAAGTCCACAGGTGCTATATTACTACTCTGAAGATTTCTAAGAGCGGGTTTTAATTCTCTTTTTAATTCATTGATAAAATTTCTTCGGGTACAAACAGATGCATCGCTTGGTCTTTTGCGACAAACCAAGACAATAGATGATGCTAGCGCATTCTGGCCATTACCAACAACTCTTCCTTGTTTTTCAGTTCTTATAGGCCAAGTTCCCGTTATGGAAAAGCCCGCCCTAATTATTGCGGACAGCATTATTTCCCAACCGGTTGACGCTTGCGTCCCTTCTTCATCCGTTTTTTCAGTATCGCTCTGCTTAAATGCATAATAAATGGTTACAGGATATTCATCGCCGCTATATTCATATACTTGACTAAATGTCTCATACATGCCATCTTCAAAGAACTTCTTTGCTCCAGCAATGCCACGATCTTCCCTATATGGGTCAGCCACCAATTCTTCTTTTTTAGGAACTAACATTGTCCTAAACAACTCTGGATAAATACCTTGAATATTTTTTCTCAGCCATACATAGAAGAAATCCGAAAAATCCGCATATGGAACATTGTTATAATATGGCGGATCTGTTGATACTAGGATGTTTCTCATTCCGGTATCTGTTTGTGCATCAAATTGTTTTGCAACTCCTTCTTTTCCTGTCCCAAGCAATTCAAAGCCTTTCACCATCCTCTCAAGGAGATTATTGAAACTTCCGGTTGAGTGACTGAAAAGATTACATTCTGCATAATCCCAAGCCATTGACATTCCCGTCATTCCAAAAGTGCTTCTCATTTGTGTATTAGGGGCATTCCAGCTACAAATCGAAGAACTATGCTGTAGCACCTGATCAATTAAAAATGCCATATAAACCACTATTGCATTTTCATAATCTGCCAAATTGAAATTTCTATAAAGAGGGTTATCACTCACAAATGACGCATCTTCGTGAATATTTGATTTTATTTCATTTAAAGCATTGCACATTTCAACAAGCGTATTAAGCTGTCGATCTGTAAATATTGATTCTATAGTAGTGAATCCATATGCAGGAGGATTAATATAGCCAGGATAATGTGCTAAATCTCCCAATTCTATTTCGGGCCGCTTTACTGAGCTTGCTGCAGACTGTTGTTCGTCATCAGGCGTTATAAATAATCGTCCTCTCTGTCCTTCAGCCACTACGGCAATCAGCCTATCTCCAATCCCCCCAGCTTTTCCTTGTATACGAATATCTGCCAAGTCAACACTAGAACCACAAAATACACATTTTGCACCAGTGCGACTTATGGTTCCATCTACTTTACTCAGCCCTTTTTTCACAATAAATTTAAGGCTTCCTGTAGATGTATCACATTCCACATGTGCTTCTTTTCCCTTTTTCTTAGAAATATTAAAATTCCTAATCAGGGGCATTTCCTTTTTACATGCTGGATTTGTACAAGTACAAGTTCTCGCCCATAACCATGCTATGACTGTCGCATCCCCGCCTCCCATTTCTTTAGGAACAATCACTTTAGGATAATAACTTCCAACTTTGTCAAAGCATTTATCCCTAAGAAGATTTCCATAGTACTCCACATCGCTAGCCAATCCTTCCGAACGTGACCAGACTTCACCAAATTTCTGAACAGTACTTCTCGGGTTTATTGGAGGCATGCCAGAAAATTTCACAGGGATTTCTATCATGGATTTGTTAATAGTTACAGCAACAGGATTGAGGTCATGAGCATGTGCCTCAAGGCCCAGTCGCTGTGCCTCAAGAGGTATTGCTCCTCCACCTGCAAAAGGATCCAATAAAGCCGAAATGTTTCCATGAGAATATCTCAAAATCTCTTCTCTTGCTCTCCCAAGGATTTCTGTATTGTTAGAATTTTCCCAAACAACAAGATCTTCTAGTACTTTAAAAAGCCTCTGCCGTTCTTTATTCTGATCCTCTTCAGTTGGAAAGAGTTCCGGATGTGATGATGGATCATCAACCAATGATGACCAAATCACAGCTCGTGCCGCTGCAAGCGGACGCCTGGCCCACCATAAATGAAGTGTAGATGGATGACCGTGTCTAATTGACTTTTCTCTTGCTGATGCATCATTTATCTTCTCAAGAGGCAATGCGACCTCAATCAGCTTTTTTGTTGCCATACTGTTTCTCCTCACTCTTGGTACTCAATTTCTGCGTTATTGATCAGGTCAACAATGTCGAAGTTCACGCTTGTCGCTGTGAAATCCGGTGCATTTTTAAACGGCTTCTTCAAATAGACGGTTCTTGTCTTATCTCCATCCACTTCAACGATTGCAAGGATGAATTCATCCGGCTTATTCAGACAGGTCAGAATCTCATTCTTGGATACCGTTACTGTAGTGGAGCCCTTCTTACGGCCTTTTACCTCTATCATTCGAAGCGCCCTTGCATATGCTCTTATCCGCTCCGGAATTCGGGATTCGACATCATAACCGCATTTGGCAGCACTGACATCAGTAGGCGTATTGCCTAACCTTAACTCAATGTCCATGACCGCCTTCATTGCTGCATGTTCTACAGCCTGCCGGTCTCCCTGGCTGAATGTGTCAGGTGTTGCCTGATGCGTCAGGATATGAAGCAAGCCTTTGGGAATGACAAGAGATCCGCCTACTATAACTGGCGGCATTGCAGATATCATTCGCTCAGTATCTATTTCGGCAAGCCGTTTCTGCATCCTGGCTTCAAGTTCCTCCGCGCGTCTCGCAGCATTAGCTGATGTCAGTCGTTGATTTCCTTTGCCTGCTGCCTCTTTCTCGCGAAGATCAATTGCTCTGAAATCCCAATACTGAATCTCCTGTGTCATTCGATCCTTAACAGCCTTAGCGATCTTATCCAGCATCTCCAGTTTATGTGCCTTGACTCTTGTGAAATGCTCCGGAATGATTTCGGAGATCGCATACCCCTGAGCACGTTCTTCGACTCCCTGAGACAGCCATGCCTGAGATTTCGCATAATCCAGAATAGCTTTGGTTTCCTCTTCCGAAGCAGCACGATAATCCAGGTATGGAGCATATCCTGCATTCTTCGCAGTTCCGTCTTCTTTCAACTCTACAAAATGTACATTCTTTGAAATGACGCGCTTATTCCCGTTTGGAAGAATCACTCCATCCTGAATGGCATCCTCAATATAGAAAAGCAGCCTCGGATCCCTTCCATAATCCTCATCATCGATGAAGATGGATCCATGCTTCAGCGCATCAGCATTTCTCTCTCTTATCAGATCTACCGTTGCATCCAGGAGCGGATGTCCTGGGCAGATCAATGAAGCCGGCACAAGTCCCGGAATATTACAGTCATCTTTTTCAAAGCAGATTCGTTCATATCTCGGAAGTACTGACTCTCCGAATCCAATCTGCATATCTCTATTACGAATGGCAAAAGGCACCGATGTAATCTCGTACCTTCCATGCTCTCTCTTGTGAATTTTTCCACCAAGAGATTTGAATGCTTCGATAAAGAACGCTTCAATAAAGTGAGGCTGAAGCTTATGTGCCTCTACACGTTCCATCTCTTCCTTGATCTCCATTACCTTGGAGACGTCCATCGAATCCTCTGTGAGAGCATTCTCAGAGATCAGTTCTCTGAACTTATCTGTATTCATTGAATGATCCACTACCTGCCACAGCCGCTCACGCACCTTTGGATCATTTCCGTAACGGATAGCTTCAATAAGCAGTTCCCTAAGAGGCTTATTCTCAAATGTCATATCGCCAAGGATATCAAATACCTTGCCGCCTAAGGCAGCTCTTTCCTCTTCCAGCTTATTGAACAGACACTGGAAGACCATACCCTCTCTTGTTTCCTGGGATACCAGATTCCAAAGATGGCAGACCTCTGTCTGACCGATACGGTGAATACGCCCAAATCTCTGTTCCAGTCGATTCGGATTCCAAGGCAGATCATAATTGATCATCAGGTGAGCACGCTGCAGGTTGATACCTTCACCGGCAGCATCTGTTGCAATCAGGATACGGACATTCTTATCCTGGCGGAACATTTCCTCCACCTTCCGGCGTTCATCTCTGAGCATTCCGCCATGTATGGTAACGACGGAATCATCACTGCCAAACAAAGTTCGGATCTTATCCGTCAAATACCGTAGTGTATCTTTATGCTCCGTAAATATAATCAGTTTCTCGCGCTGGCCATCAGCTGTGAACATGCATTCATTGTCCTGAAGCAGTTTTGAAAGTTCGTCCCACTTACGGTCTTCTCCGCTGAGACGTACTTCATTAGCAATCCTTTCCAGACGCTTAAGAGTCCTGATTTCAGCCTCCAACTCTTGAATGGTTCGAGCCGCAGATGCCTGATCTGCTACATTCTCTTCTTCTCTTTCGATTTCTTCTGAGGAATAATCGTCATCATCATAATCCGCATCATAATTGATGGAAGATCTGTATTCCTCAGCTCTCTTTCCAAGCTTTTCTTCATTCAGCCTGTTTTCCAGCCGTTCCCTTCTTCTGTGCAGGGACTGATAGATAGCCTCAGGTGATGAAGCAAGTCTTCTCTGCAAAATAGTCAACGCAAAGCCAACCGTGTTCTTCCGCTCATTTGAAAGCTGATCAGCACGGTTAAACTCCTCCTGCACATAGGATGTTACTTCGTGATATAGCACTGACTCCTTCGGAGACAGATCATAATTTACAGTATATGCACGGCGCTCCGGGAACAGAGGTGTACCGTCAAACTTCAGCAGATCTTCCTTAACCAGTCTTCGCATAACATCCGAAACATCGATTGCCTGATTGCTCGTTCTCTGGGCACCGGCAAATCGCTCCGGATCTATCAAAGACATAAACAGCTGAAAATCTTCATCCTTGCCATTATGTGGCGTTGCCGTCAGGAGCAGGAAATGTCTGGTTATATCAGATAGAAGCCTTCCCAATAAGAACCTCTTGGTATACTTGACCTCTCCGCCCCACACAGTAGCAGACATTTTATGAGCCTCATCGACTACGATCAGATCCCATTCTGTCACCTTGAGCTTCTCCTGAAGTGCCTCATTCCTTGCCAGCTTATCCAACCTGACGATGCACAGGTTTACTTCTTCAAAGACGTTCCCGCTTACAGCCGCTTCAAACCGGTCATTGGTGAGGATTTCAAATTTCAGATGGAACTTACTGTAAAGCTCATCCTGCCATTGTTCAGAAAGGCTTCCCGGAGATACGATCAGGCATCTCTTAAGATCGCCGCGGATGATCAATTCCTTAAGCAGCAATCCGGTCATAATCGTCTTTCCTGCTCCCGGATCATCCGCAAGAATATATCTGAGTGGCAAACGCGGCAGCATCTCCTGATATACAGCAGAAATCTGATGAGGCAATGGTTCAATGGATGATGTATGCACAGCCAGATACGGATCAAAGATATGAGCAAGATTGATCCTGTACGCCTCTGAAGCAAGGCGCACTGTATCGCCATCGGCGTCGAAGCTCCACGGAAGATTAGCGTCCTGCACCTCAAGTCTTGCCTCATCTTCCCGGTACAGGAGCTGATTTGCAAGAAGTCCCTGGCTGTTCTTATATGTAATCTCAAGCACAGCACTGCCAAACCATTTGACAGCTACCACCTGTACTGATTCGTTGTTCACAAGACCATTGACGCTGCAGCCAACAGTCAGTTCTTCAAGCTTTGACATTTAACGTCAGTCCTTTCTGCGCATGCATTATTGTTCAATAGTCTCTTCCTTATCCGGATCCTCTACAACTTCCATAATGTCAGACACATCACAATGAAGCGCCGTGCATATCTTAAGCAGAATTGCCGTGCTCACATTTTCTCCCCTTGTCAGCTTTGCAATTGTCGATGAACTCAGATGTGCCAATGACCTCAGATCCTGTTTCTTTAAATCCTTATCAATAAGCAGCTTCCATAATTTTTTATAGCTGATGACCATATGTGTACTCCTCTGAATCCGTCACTCTTTGTTTCCAACCATATCTTTATATATTCTTGTAACCATAGCGTTACGTGAAATTATAGCACATTTTGACCTCCTTTGCAATCTTTAAGTGCGAGAACTCGAACTTTTTCGCCCCTTATTACCCATTTGGCCCTTTGCCGTTTCATGGATTGTGTTCAAAGGTGTTCAAAGATTTTAGCGTTTCTCATTGACTTTTTCGAGTTTTGCGTGTAAACTAAAGGTTACAATCTTATATTATGATTTAGAAAGAGGAATTCTGATAATGAAAGCAGAACTTATTGTAAATATCATTGCTGCACACTGTACCGGAGACGAAAATGCATTCAAAACAGCGGTTGAAGCACTGGCTGCAGATGAAAGCAAAAAGGGAAACGGACGTCTTTCCAACCAGATCCTCGATGCATATAAAGGAAAGAAGTCTACTCTGATCAAAAAGCCAGATGTTACACACCCCGCTGGTGGCGGATATGCTGTTCAATCCGCAGGGAATACAGCTTTCAGTCCAAGAGACAAAGACAGTCTCTTGGAGCTTTATGATATTGTTCACTCTGAGACACTTCTCTCCGACGTGATTCTTCCGGAAAATCAGCGAAAGCTTCTTCTTCAGATACTGGACGAACGCAATAACAATACCAAGCTTAAAAAGCATAATCTTCCGGCCGCAAATAGATTGCTATTGTGCGGTCCTCCAGGCTGTGGAAAGACAATGACTGCTCATGCAATAGCTCATGAGCTCAATCTTCCAATGGCTTATGTCCGAATCGATGGGCTTGTTTCATCATATCTTGGACAAACAAGCGTTAATTTGAGGAAGATCTTTTCGAGTGTTGCGAATCAAGAGATCGTTTTATTTCTGGATGAATTTGACGCAATAGCTAAGAAGCGCGATGACGGGCACGAAATGGGCGAACTAAAAAGAGTCGTTACTGCTCTTTTGCAGAACTTCGATAACATGCCAGCAAATGTCTTCCTGATTGCAGCAACCAACCATGAACACCTTCTTGATCCTGCGATTTGGAGACGCTTCAACTACACAATCAATATCGGACTTCCTGATGATGAACAGCGTCGCAAACTTATCGAAAAATGGTTTGAAGAATACTCTGTTGAAACAGATGTGGATATTCAGAAGCTTACCGACCTTACTGCTGATCGTAGTGTCGCTCAGATCAAGGAGCTGATTATATCCGCCGCAAAGAGATCTGTAACTACAGATAAACCGATCTCAACAGAAGATATGATTGAGCTCCTTATCCAGCAGATGACGAACAACTCCGGCGGGGCCGGACTCGTCGATGCTGCTGCAAAGCTCAAGGAAAAAGGAGTCAGTGTACGCACGCTGGCAAAGGCAGTAGGAATGCCCCATAATACGTTAAACTACCAGATCAATAAATTGATTAAGTTAAAAGAGGTGGATGAATAAATATGGCAGATGATTTTCGACCTCATCTTCTGATTACAGAAGACGATGTAGAACACGTTGAATACGTTCCTCAGGCAAGAGGAAAAGACAGAGGATTAGATCGTTTCGAGCACGGAAGCAAGCTTTCAAGCGGTCTGCAAGATGTCGTGTCGGCATATACAAGAATTCAGAGTGGCGATTCTCTTAAGGATGAGGATATTCGCCTTTTTGAAGTTGTGCTGCCGGATGACACAAAATTCTCGAATAAAGCCATTCGTGACTTCCTTGCTCAGGAAGGTATGTCGATTACATCTATTAGAGATGCTCATCACGCCATTGTATCCACTTCTACTTCAAAATTCGATAATCTCCAAAAGAGAGTCGGTAATTTCCGGGACAACAAGAAAGTTGACCGAACTTTCCAGGACGTCGCAGCATTCAAATTCCCGGATCCCGCAGATAAACAGTCTTCTGTACTTAAAGCACTCATCGAAAAGATGGGGCAAGAGCCAATCGACGTTGAGATTCGCGAAGAGCTTCTGATTGATCAAATCGGTTTAGACGGCCAGGCGCGCGCAGAACAGAATCTGATTTCAACTATACGGCAGTATAACGGAGAAATCATCGGAGAACCTTATAAATTGTCCGACGAAACACCCATCTTAAGAGCCAAGGTTCCGTTAGACAAACTGACCGCAGTTTCAGAAGATACAATTGTTTGCCATGTTGCATTAACCGGATTTTATGGCACTGTAGAAGCCGGACTCATGCCCGCTCCGCATCAGGTGTCCTTGGATCCGTCAATCAATATCGATGATCTCCCGATCGTTGCCGTTCTTGACACCGGCGTAGATTTTCCGGATGCACTGGAACCTATTGTTGTCGAGCATTGGACACCAAGCGGAGCCGCCGAAGGCGACAAATACCACGGAACAAATGTGGCCAGCAAAATTGCTTTTGCTCAGTTAGGTGCGCAGATGGGAATGGGCACAATGGTTCCTCGTGCAAGAATCATCGATTGTAACATCAGAGGTGCGGATCCCAATTCTGACGATCCGAATCTTATATCAAACCAGACGATGATCAAGCGAATTCGGGAAGCGGTTCTTCGCTATAAAGACATCACAAAAATTTTCAACTTTTCATCCGCATCCAGATATCCCATTGCCCAGGATGAGATCAGCATTCTTGGCTACGAGCTGGACGTACTTTCCATTACCTACGGAGTAAAATTCGTCATCGCAGTCGGAAACCATAATCTATATGAGTATGAATCATCATTGGAAAAAATCTTTGACGATGATGATAGCCATGTCGCCGCCCCCTCAGACTCGATGCTGAACATCTCCGTTGGAGCCATAGTGGGCAGCGACCATACTGGCAGTATCAGCAAACAATACGATGTTGCTCCCTATTCCAGAATCGGTCCTGGTCTTAAAGGTTCTCGAAAGCCGGATATCGTTACATATGCTGGAACGAAACTCAAGGGCGGTAGCGTCCCTCCCGATGAGTATTCTCTAATGATCGGCGCTGGTAATCAGTGGGCGTTAGATGCGGGTACAAGTTTCTCTGCTCCTGTTGTGGCCGGCGATCTTGCAGAGATACTGACATCTGTTCCTGATAATAATGTCCTTCTTGCCGAAGCACTTTTATATCATAGCGCAGTAATGCCAATCAAAACCGATAAGAAGGACAAACCAAATAAAGGCGACAACGAATTCTACGGAAACCTTTACGGTCGCGGAATCTCTTCCCCAATCGACAGCATGTTTTCCACCATGAACCGAGTAACATTCCTTCATGCTGGAACCATGAATCGCCTCGACAAGCAGAGAGTAAAATTCCTGATGCCTAAGGTATGCGATAACCTTGACATGCACAAGCGGAATGCAAAGGTTAAAGTAACCGTCACTTGCGTCACCCAGGCGCCTGTCGATAACAACAAGGGAGAAGAATACCTTGGCGCATACGTAAATGCCTCATTGCACATCATTAACGGCAAAGGGACATCGGGATCAAAGAATCCATCAGAAACTGACGGTAGAAAAGAATGGGACACTTGCTTCCATTTTGAGCAAACTCTTTCAAGCCTATCAAGCGGTGACTGGGAAGTGTGGTTACAACTTCATACAAGATATGACGTAAAAGATGATCAAGAAATTGAATATGCCCTTGCAATCACAATCGAAGATCTGACAGACTCCCTAAATCTCTATGAAGAGATAGTCAACGAAGCTCAAAACAGATTCCCTGCTGTGCAGCTTGTTCGTTTGCCTGTACGATTATAAAAAATATGAGGTGCTCCCTTCCACCACAGGGTGCACCTCTGTTTTTATTTTCTCTGGCTTTTCAAGAAAGCTATGTATTCATTTACCTTATCTATTTCTTCCTGGCTGAGGTCATCAGCATTCTGGATCCCCGCCACTGCTGTAGCATCTGCATCTACCGCCGGTTCATCAATATAACCTGCTGCTGCCATTAAATCCTCATACGGACAATTAAGCGCTGTAGCAATCGAACGAAGTACTTGCGGAGATGTCTGTTTACGCATGCCATCTTCTATCCGCTTAACTTCTGTATGACTGATTTCTGCAAGTTCAGCCAGCTTACGAATAGAGTATCCTTTTTCTTTCCTCTTTGTCTGAATATAGGTTCCCAGCTCGTTCATGCGGCACCTCCTTTCTTAACTGACCACATTATAGCATCAGTGTAACCTAAAAGCAACACTATTTTGAAAATCTCTTGATTTTTGTAACCTTTAGGTGTAATATGTGGGTAGTGGAACTTTATAGTTCCAATAATATTAACAGAAGGGAGGATGTCATGAAGCCAAACATAGTTTTTATCAAAGCTGAAATGGATAAACACCACTGGTCCGGAAGTCAGTTAGCCATGAAAATGGGTGTGTCACGAATGGAAGTCAGCAGGCTCCTTCGTGGCAAAAGAGTTGGCGGAAAGAAATGCATTGGCGGCCTGATCAGAGCGTTTCCTAACGCATCTCTTGACGACCTCTTTTTTTTGGATTAAGTGGAACCTATTGTTTACAGGAGGATGATTTATGGAACCAGTAAAGAATCTCGACGATAAGCGCGTCTGCGATCAAAGTGACGACAAGAAAACTATCGAAATCCGGAAGAAAGATTGCATCACACGCATTACCGCCAACAAAGACTGTACTCTTCAAATCACTCATGAGTACATAAAGTAAAACCCCAACAACCGTATAAATCCGTGAGAGCGCCAGACGACAGTACGGATACCTAATCCCAAGGTATCGTTCTGTCGTTTTTGTTTTCTCGGTTTTATATCCGCCAAGGGAGACGTCCCGCACGCGGCTTGTCTCGGATATGACTCTAAACCATCCCTCATCGGAACGTGAGCTGATTCTGATCAAATCAGTGCCTGAAAACCGAACGATGAGCTGCAGCTATCACCGGTCCAGTTATTAGGGCGACTGGCCATTCAGACAAACAGGAGGAATACCTGATGAATGGTCGAGTAATACGGACAAATGAACATCGCCCTGCGGTTTCCTCCGCGTCAACCCAAGGAGGAAATACGTTATGGGTGATATTAACCTCAATCAGTACAGCGATAAGCGCTCGTATAACAACCTTCCCGTACCGGAAGGATTCTACCTCGCTCCGTTCCTGGTTCACAACTGGGACGAAGTAAAAGCGATGAACTATCATCGTGAGAACCTTGAAACCTGGCACTTCAGCGGCATCGCCGTTTTAGTCGCCTTCACACCGGTCACGGCAGAACAGTTTCCCGGCACCATGAAGCTCTTTTGGAGCGATGTTCGCACTTACATTGCGGACTTCAAAAGGGATCCGAACATCCTCTCCTATGACAAGATGCTGGAAGATATGATGTCGGAAGACGGTAACGGTTATGATCCTGCCCAGACAGAATCTCTGGAGAACACGACTCTGCTCGGTCTTATCATTGACGATCTGATCCGTCAGGTCAGAGAGATGAATCCGCGCTATGGTCGCATCCTCGATCTGCTGAAGCAGGAGTATACCAAGGGAGAAATCCTCGATGCACTTCTCTCTGAGTACGGCATCAAGAAGACGCAGGCATACTCCGAGATCAAAGCAGCTCAGAAGCTTGCAAAGGATCTCTACTACGCCGACTAATACAGAGACCGGCACAAATGAAAAGAAGCAGCGTTACTGGATCTCCTCCGGTACCGCTGCTTTGCTGTGTGCCTCTGTATTCTATTTTATCTCTTAGGCGGTCTGCCCTGCATCTGCCACCTATCGTGGCTCTGTATGCTCCGGACAGCCTGCTTCAAACTATTTGCACGACCGTGCTGATGATATGGATGTGATGCCTTATGCTTGTGAAATATGATGCATGTTCCCGGTGTCGGATACTCCGGATTATGAATGAACCAATAATGGCCGGTGTTTCGGCTCATCACAGTCACATCAAAGGCATCTGTGAAGATGATGGAGAAGTACTTAGGATCCAGAGCGGAGAGATCAGTTGCATCAAACATAGTCTTTCCCCTGTCCCTTAGCATATTCTGCCTGCCGCTCTGCAACAAACTGAGCATGAAGCGCCTTCTTCTCCTTCAGGAATTTTTCATGCAGTTTTCTGGTTTCCTTCTCCATAAACGCCTTCTCTGCCTCGATCATCTCCGCTCTTGCAGTGTCCAAGCTAATGATGAGCTTGCCGTCCTCACATCTGACCAATACCGGATCTCCAATGTGGAACCCGGCAGCCTCCAGCCACTGGCCCATCAACCGGATCGACGGGACAGGCTTGTAGTTGTGTCCGCTCAGCGCACAAACCTTCAGTTCTCTTTCGTTCTTGTTTGCCATGTGTTTGTCCTCCTTTTTCAATCGACTATTTTGATTTGAAACAAAACAAGCTGCAGATTTGGATCATTTCCGCATCTGCAGCTTATCTATTCAAATTCCTATTCGATTGTGAGGCTGAACTTTAGGTGGTAGAATTCTTCCCTTCGTTCTTGATGCGATAGTAATCTGCCATCTCCACATCAAGCGTAATATAGGACTCTTTCTTCTTGCTTTGGGTGTTGCTCAAGAGGCATACAGTCTCCACATGCCCCGTCCTTGCAAACTGGTCGAAAGGACGGTATCTTTCCAGACTGTAGCCTGATGACAGAAGGATCTTCAGATCCCGGGCAAGGGTGGCAGGATCACAGGATACATAGACTATGCGGTTTGGGGCGAGAGCCGCCACGGTGTTCAGTACCTCCGGTGCCAGCCCCTTTCTCGGCGGATCAAGGATTATGATATCTGCTTCGGATCCCGGGTTATTCCTGTAGTATTCCGGCAGATACTCTTCAGCGGCTGCGGCGGTAAAGTCAACGTTTTGTATGGAGTTAAGCTCTGCATTCGTTTTTGCATCGAATGCTGCGTCGGGAACGATCTCCACCCCGTGGACAAAACTGTTTTTTGAAGCGGAAGCGGCAGCAAGTGTTATGGTTCCTATGCCGCAGCAGATGTCCCATATTTCAGTAACTGAAGACTCAGCAGCGTCTTCGTTTCCCTCTTCCGAAGGCTCTTCAAAAGCTCCGTGAGAAACCCCGTCATCAGAGAGTTCCGCATATTCAAGCGCCTTTTTGTACAATTTCTCTGCCATAACAGGATTTATCTGATAAAAGGAAAGGGGCGATATCCTGAACCTTAAACCGCAGAGAATATCCTCAATAAACAGCTCTCCGGAAAGAGAAACGGTACTCCTTCCCAGTATCACATTGGTCCTTTGGGGATTTATATTGAGACAGACAGACTTTACTCCGGAAATCTCCATAAGCTTTTCCGTAAGCTGATCCGAATGTGGCAGCTCCTCAGACGTGGAAACAAGGCAGCACATTATTTCTCCGGTATTAAAGCCCTTTCTGATAAGCACATGGCGTATGAGTCCCCTGCCGGTCGTCTCATCATATACAGGGATATGGAATTCATCAATGTAGTCAAGTACCGTGCGGATGATCCGGCTGAATTCCGGAGGAGAAAGCCTGCAGTCCTCCTGAGGGACGATATGGTGGGTCCTTCCCGAGAAGAATCCTGCAACCGCCTTTCCGTCCTTATCCCTTCCTATGGGGTATTGAGCCTTATTCCTATAGCGAAAAACCTTTTCCGAAGGAACAATGGGTTCACGTGCCCGGTCGAGTATTTCCCGGTCTATCCCTCCGATCCGGAGAAGACAGTTATATACCTTCTCATCCTTGTACTTAAGCTCAGCTTCATAGGAGATATGCTGGAGGGTACATCCGCCGCAGCTTTGAGCCACCGGACATTCCGGGGTTATCCTGTTTTCCGAAGGTTCATCAACAGAGATCAGACGGGCGTATCCCATATTCTTTTTAACCTTCATAACCTTTGCGCTGACCCGGTCTCCGGGTGCGCAGTCCTTTATAAAGAAGGGAAAGCCATCAATATGTGCGATGCCTTCCCCATCATTTCCGAGGCCGTCTATAACGGCCTTGATTATGTCATTTTTCTTAAACAACTGTTCTGCCTCCAATTGTTTTTTCCGCCGCCCGGCGCGTCATATCATATCACCAATCTCCGGCTTTTCGGATGTTGGACTCAAAGAGCCTGTTATAGCCCAGCCACTGATCCTTCTTTTCCGTGCTCAGGCCTGAAATGATCTCACTGAAGGTTTCCATTTTGGCGTCCGTATTATCGGCCATATTGAGAGCCAGAGCCTCCATCATAGCCGGCTTCTTTGGAGAGCCGTATTCATACTCCCCGTGATGTGCGAGGATGCAGTGCTGCAGCTCTCTTAAAAGCTTCGGGGGAAAATCCGGTATCTTTCGCGCCTTCTCTCCTATCATCTCCGCTCCCATAACTATATGTCCCAGAAGCTGCCCGTCATCCGTATAATCATTCTGCGGAAAATCCGATATTTCCCTTACCTTCCCGATGTCATGGAGCAGAGCAGCGGTGATAAGCAGGTCATGATTCAGTGCAGGATATGCCTTTGTATAGTACTTGCAGAGCCTTGTCACCGCCAGTGTATGCTGCATCAGGCCGCCGACAAAGCTGTGGTGGATGGTCTTCGCTGCGGAGCGGGTTTTGAAAAGCTCCGCAAAGCGTTCATCATCAATAAAAATACTTGTCAGAAGAAGATGCAGATGGGGATTCTTTACGGTTTCTATGACCGCCTTAAGGTCGTTGTACATATTGTCGATACTGTAGGGGCTGACCGGCAGATAATCGGAAGCTATATACTCATCATCTCTTGCAACCTTTATCCTGCGGAGTGATGCCTGCAGCGCACCCTGATATCTGGAAACGTCGCCGACCACATAGATATAATCCATCACGTCAAAATCCGCAATCCCATCGGAATTTATCTCCCAGACCTTTGCATCCAGTGTACCGGTTTTGTCCTGTAGTATCACATTAAAATAAGGCTTACCGTTTCTTGTTTCCGCCTGTACCTTATATTTGCAGAGATAAATGTCCGAAAGGCTGTCACCCTCCTTCAGATCGGCTATATACTTCATCTGTTTGTATCTGCTCCTTTCAACTCTTCCACGGCCTCTCCGGCCTTTCCGAAGTCTATTTCAAAAGTCATCTCCTGAAACTCACCCTGGGAATAACGCTGAACGGTAATGACCGCTTCATCTCCCGGCTGATACTTCATCAGCTGGTCACTGTAATCCGAAAGGGAGGAAATATTGGCTGTGCCCAGACGGGTAATGACATCCCCGCTCTGTATTCCTCCGCTCATTGCAGGAGAATCAAGTGCAACTCTGGTAACGTATAGTCCCAGAGGTACTCCTTCCTTCTCGTTAATCTCAGGTGTGACATCTGTTCCGTATATTCCGAGATAACAGCCGGACGAACCGTTTGAAAGTCTTTCTATTATGCCCTTCAGATCGGATATTGCATATCCTGAAAGAAGATTCGGCATATCATCCATAAACGTATCTCCGGATATTATTCCTATGACATTCCCGTCATAGTCCGTAATGACCCCGCTTGCGTTTTCACTGCCATAGATATCCGTACTCAGAACGTGGATATTTTTATCCGGAAGGGATATTTCCCTCTGGTTTCCCGTTGTGCGCCCGAAGCACTGGCTTCCCTGTATCCCCAGAGGCGCACCCAGCGCCATAACCGGAAGTCCGACGATATTCGACCCTCTTGAATTCCCAAGCTCCGCTTCCTTTATCTCCTTTTTGGTATCATCGGAGATCGATGAAAGAGGAACGGATATGATGGAAAGACCTGTATCCGGATCATCCTGCTTCACTTCTCCCGGAAGTGTAGCCCCGTCCGCAAAAGTCACGCTGAGCTCCATTTCCTCGTCAGTGGCCGGCATTTCCGCCAGGATCAGAAGATCCTTTCCGTTATTGGCAACTATAAGTCCCGAAACCGTATTCGAATCCTCGTAGGAATTCTCAAACCAGTCTGTATCATTAACGACCATTGTAACCGAAACGACCGAACGTCCCACCTCGGTCGCCACTCCCTTAAGCGTCCTGTAAAGACTTTTGTAATCCTCCACGGAAAGGGAAACATGCTCGGTTATATTGTATGAAACGATCTTCTTTGGGGCATTATCCGCGGATCCCTCTTCCGAAGAAGCCTCCTTTGAGGATTCCTCTCCGGATTCCCCGCCTTCTCCCGCTGCATTCCCGGAAACTCCGTTTTCCTCCTGCTCCGGCTCCTCCCCAGAAGCTTCCTCCGTCACTTCCTCAGGTGCTTCTTCAGACACATCCCCGGGATTTTCCTCCGGCTTTTCCTCCGGCTCTTCATCTGCGGAAACCATTTCCTCATCCCTTGGAATATTGACAGGATCTATCCCGTCCCCTCTTTCCGAAAGGTACTGCCGGACGGTAAGGATAAACACTCCTGCGGAAACAGCGCCGAAAAGCAGCCCGCAGATAATGATCATGATAACCCTTGTAAGAACCTTCTTTTTATTTAAGGGCCGCTCCTTGATCGTTTCTTTTATAAACTGGTATTCAGAAGAATTATTCTCGTCCATAACTATAGTGATTCAGTACATTTGGCATCCGAATCATTTTATCATTCAGAGCATATTGTGTCTACTGCTCACTGTCCACGTGATCCGGTACTTTTAGCGTCCGGGTCATTATGATACAATAAACAGCATGAACAGAAAAGTACTTCATACCCTGGAATTTGACAAGATAATTATGCTTCTGGAAGAAGAAGCCTCCTCCGAAAGAGGAAAAAAGCTCTGCAGGGAGCTTGTGCCCTTTAACAGTATAGAGGACATCGAGCATGCTCAGGGCGAGACGGAAGACGCGCTGCAGCGTATTTTCAAATACGGAAGCCCGTCTTTTTCCGGCGTCCGCGATACCGGCAGCTCCTTAAGGCAGGCTGTTGCCGGAGCTGTATTAAGCATGACGGAGCTTCTGGATATCGCATCCTTTCTGGAGGTTACAAAGGAAGTAAAGTCCTATGGCGATAAGGATCCCGAAGAAAACCGTGTCACGGATTCCCTTGATGACCGCTTCGGCTGCCTTGAAAGCCTGGACTACATAGCAAAGGAGATAAGGCGCTGCATACTTGATTCCGACACTGTATCCGATGATGCCAGCCCGGAATTAAAAGCTGTCCGGCGGAAAATAAAAAATACCCGCAGTAACGTCCACTCCACGCTGTCAAAAATGATAAGCGGCCGTATTTCCGAATATCTGATGGACAGAATGATAGTGACAAGGGACAGCCGTTACTGCATACCTGTCAGAAGCGAGTACAAATCCCAGGTTCCCGGGATCGTCCATGACCAGTCGGGTACAGGCTCCACCCTGTTTATCGAGCCAAAGGCCGTAGTGGAAATGAATAATGAGATAAAGGAGCTGGAGCTTAAAGAACAGGAAGAGATCAATTCGATCCTGAAGGCACTCTCCTTCGAAGCCGGACAGAATGCCGAGATAATAGAAGCAGATCTTACTATAATGGCTGAGCTTGATTTTATCTTTGCAAAAGCCTCTCTCGCCCTCGATATGAATGCCGTGAGACCTGAATTCAATACCGGAGAGATCATACGCTTAAGAGCTGCCCGTCATCCCCTTATCGGCAGGGATGCGGTCGTGCCCATAGACATTGAGCTGGGCGAGAGCTTTGACCTGCTGGTCGTAACCGGGCCGAATACCGGAGGAAAGACCGTATCCCTGAAGACTGTCGGACTTCTGGAGCTTATGGGTCTGTCCGGCCTTCACATTCCTGCCGGCGACAGGAGTACACTCTCATTTTTCCGGGAGATATACGCGGACATAGGCGACGAACAGAGTATAGAACAGTCTCTGTCCACCTTTTCATCCCATATGACCAACATCGTGGAGATACTGCGTGACGCAAATATCACCTGTCTCTGCCTCTTTGACGAGCTCTGCGCGGGGACCGATCCCACAGAAGGAGCAGCCCTTGCCATGGCAGTCCTTGATTTTCTTCACAAGAAGAGCATACGCACCATGGCCACCACCCATTATCCGGAGCTAAAGGAATATGCGCTTTCCACAGCCTGGGTCGAGAACGCCTGTCTTGAATTCGACGTGGAATCACTCCGTCCCACCTACAGGATACTGGTGGGTGTTCCGGGAAAAAGCAATGCCTTTGCCATATCTAAAAGGCTTGGTCTTCCCGACAGGATAATAAATGATGCGAAGAAACGGGTAAACGAAGAGGATGAGAAATTCGAAAAGGTACTTGCAAGCCTCGAAGAAAACCGTGTAACTCTGGAGAAAAAACAGAGGGAAATAAGTGAAACACAGGCAGAGATAGAGCGTCTCCAGTCGGAGCTCGACTCCGGGCGCCAGCGCCTGAATGAATCAAAGGAAAAGATCCTCTCCTCAGCAAAAGAGGAAGCCAGGCTCATCTTAAAGCAGGCAAAGGAAACCGCAGATGCGGCAATAAAGAATATGCAGAAATATGCGGATTCAGACACACTGAAGGCTGCTGAAAGGGACCGGGCGGCATTACGGGAATCCCTTAATAAAACCCTTCCATCCTCATCCGGGATCTCCCCCTCCCTTTCTGCCGTACCGGAAAAAGACAGACCGAAGGGAAATCTGAAACGTAAGCAGATAAAGATCGGAATGAACGTGAGGATAATCTCCCAAAATCTGAAGGGTATCGTACAGACCCTTCCCGATAATAACGGGAATTTATCCGTCCAATGTGGTATTATTAAGTATAAGGTAAATATAAGCGATCTGAACCCGGAGGATACGGCCCGCCGGGGATACGGGATCGGAAGCCTTTCTTCAGGAAAGAAGACCCTGGGTCACACGAAGACCATACACCCCGAGATAAACCTCATCGGAAAGAACTCCGATGATGCAAGGGAGGAGCTCTCTGCTTACCTTGATGATGCCTATGTTTCGCATCTGTCACAGGTTCGTATCGTTCACGGAAAGGGCTCCGGTATCTTAAGGGAAACCGTCCGCTCATACCTGAAAAACTGCCGTTATATCCGGGAGTTCCGTGAGGGTAAATTCGGAGAAGGCGATTCGGGAGTGACCATCGCGGTCTTCAGGAACGACTAGGATCCTGAGCGGATCTCCATTGTCATTCTGAGCGAAGCGAAGAATCTTATCATTTAATCAGGAGAATACACCATGGTAGACAAACAAAAAGTCCTAATAGTGGATGATGACAATAATATAGCTGAGCTGATATCACTTTATTTTACCAAGGAATGTTTTGACACAAAGATCGTAAATGACGGTGAAAGTGCCCTGAAGGAATACGCATCATACAGTCCGAACCTTATTCTTCTGGATCTGATGCTTCCCGGGATCGACGGCTATCAGGTATGCCGGGAGATACGTATGAAGTCCCAGGTACCTATTATCATGATATCCGCTAAAGGCGAGGTCTTTGACAAGGTTCTGGGTCTGGAGCTCGGTGCCGATGACTATATGGAGAAGCCCTTTGACTCAAAGGAGCTTATTGCCAGGGCGAAGGCAGTACTCCGCCGCACCTCCATGTCTGCTGCTGCACCACAGGAAAGCACCCGCTCCGACATAAAGAAGGTGGAATACCCCGATCTCATCATAAACCTTACGAACTACTCGGTTCTCTACTGCGGCAAGCCCCTGGATATGCCGCCTAAGGAGATAGAGCTTCTGTATTTCCTGGCCTCTTCTCCGAATCAGGTATTTACCAGAGAGCAGCTCCTTGACCATATCTGGGGCTATGAATATATCGGTGACACAAGGACTGTTGACGTGCATATAAAAAGGCTCCGTGAGAAGCTTAAGGATCACGAAGCCTGGAGGATATCCACTGTCTGGGGTATCGGCTATAAATTTGAAAGCGACGAACGGTAAAAGAATTAAAATGCTCACCAGAGCTTTTTCTGCTTTTCCTCATTCTCCAGCTTAACAAAAAAGTCATCGATACTCCGTACGATCTCCTGGGGAGGCAGGGTCTTTAAGAGATAACCCTGAGGCTTTAAGCCCATTACCGAGGCCACGCTCTCCTTATCGTTCTTGCCTGTAAGGAATATGACCGGAATAGATGAAAAATCTATTTCGGTCCTTATCATTTCAAGGACCTGTTTCCCGTTCACCACCGGCATTTCATAATCAAGCAGGATAAGATCCGGCACCTCGCGGCTTATGTATTTCATGGCCATGGCTCCCGAGTTCGCGGGGATAACATTGTATTTCTCTCCCAGCCATTCGCGGAGGTTCCTGAGCATGGGACCCGAGTCGTCAACCACCAGTATCTTCCGCATATTGGTCTTATCATTCTGTATGAGATAGGAATTTATCACATTGGTGGCTTCCTTGATATCCACAGGATGCGGGAATGACTGTGTGATAGCCGCTTCCGGAAGAACACGCAGAATATCCGTAAGTCCGTTATCCCCCTCTATAAGGAAGATCGGTATCCCCTTCTCTATACCCAGATCCTTAAGGTAAACAAGAGCCTCGGTCTTCTCATGGATATTGTTGCCCACATATACTATGATGGCATCCATTTCGTCATTAAAACGGCCTATCTCGGAAACATCCGCTCCCACCTTCTTGACCTTGATCTTTTTTTCAAGGAGCCTCCGTTCAAGCGATCCTACGAGGTAGCCCTCTATTATCCTTACAATAATCACATTACGTTCAGCTGTCATTTCCCGTCCTCCTCAAATGCCGTCTCACATTCCCTGATGAGTTCTTCGGAAAGACGGATCACATCTTCCATTGCAAAATCCGATACAAGGGCGTCAAGCTCCATTATTTTTTCATCAAGCCCTCCCGGCAGTGAATACTCCCTGAGCGTATCCATTGCTTCGTCGGCGCTGTCCATATCAAAAGCGTCCATAGCATCTATGATCTTTTGTAAGCCTTCGATGACTTCCTCACGCTCCGGAGTGTATGAATTCCGTTTCTCCGTGTCTGCAAAAGGCTTTAAGATTCTCTTGTAGCTCTGGTAAAGCTCCAGCACTCCCGGGGTCTTCTCTCTCAGAGCATCGACATCGTCACTGTTTCCAAGCTGCTCCAATTCCTTGAAATCATCGGAAAGCTCCTGAGCTCCTATCATCCTGGCGGAGTTTTTCAAGGCATGGACTTCTATCGTATAGTCCCGGATAAGGCCGTCCTCCAGAAACTTGGTGATCCTCATAACATTCTTGTCGATTATCCTGTAAAAGATGACCATACACTTCCTGAAAAGCGCAGGAGATCCGCAGTAGCTTATGCCGTCCTCCACATTCAAGCCCTCTATTTCCGGAGGTATCTGAACCTCTTCCTCTTCGCTGAGGGCCGCTTCTTCCTCGGCGGCTACCATCACGCTTCCCCTATGGATCTTTTTCGACGGAAGCCACTCCAGAAGACAGCGTCTCATTTCGCGGAGCTTTATGGGCTTCGCCACAAAATCGGAAAACCCTTTCTCCCTGAAAAGTACCTCGGCATCCGCGGTGGCATTTGCGGAAAGGGCAATGACCGGAAGATCCGCAAACTTTCCCCCCTGGATCGTCCTGATCTTCTCCAGAGCCTCCACTCCGTCCATCACAGGCATCATGTGATCCATAAGCACCAGATCATAGAGGTTGTTTGCAACACATTCCACACCCTCCTTACCGTTTACCGCCGTATCTATCTTCAGCTTCAATGGTGCCAGAAGTCCCTTTGCCACCTGGAGATTCATTTCATTGTCGTCAACCACAAGTATGCGGGCGTCGGGTGCGATGAAATCCATGTCCACCCGTCCGCCTCTGTTGTTCAGCTCGTCATTTATGATCTGACAGAAATTCAGACTGTAAAGAGGCTTGTTTACGGCTCTGAAACCGTTATCCTCAAGGATTTCCAGCATAGGATTGATAAGGACACATATCTCAACATCCTTTTCCTTAAGCTCCTTTGTAGCAGCTGCATCTATCCTTTTTAAGCAGTCCGTAAAGAGGTATTTCTTTTCCTTTCCCTCATCAACGGATCCATCATATTTTTTTGTCCTGATATTGAACTCTTTTGACAGGCGGATAAGCGCTTCCTCCGAATATCTATTATCGAAAAGGTAATAGATCAGCCTCTCCTGATCCTTATTCTTAATCTCTGCAGCAAGCCCGTTATTTGCTACACCCTGTGAAAGGGTAAAGTAAAATCTGCTTCCGCTTCCGATGGTGCTCTCCACACCTATCTCTCCTCCCATAAGCCTGACCAGCTGCTTACAGATGGAGAGTCCGAGTCCCAGTCCCTCTCTCTCCGTCCTCTTTCTGTTATTTGCCTTCTGTAAGGGGCTGAAAAGATCACCTCTGTCCTCTTCACGTATGCCCTGTCCGCTGTCCGAAATGGATATGGAGAGAAGACAGTAATCGTCCTCCTTTTCCTCAACGTTCATAGAGAGGCAGATATATCCGCTGTCAGTGTACTCGACAGCATTACTAAGCATATTTATGATTATCTGCTGGATCCGCCTTGCATCCCCGTGAAGCTTTGAGGGAAGAGCCGGATCTATCATATAGAGAAGCTCCACCGGCTTATTTCCGATCCGGTTTAAGAAGATCATTGAAAGGTCATTTAAGAAGGACATGGGTTCGTATTCCTCCTCAATGATCTTCAAGCTGCCATCCTCGATCTTTGAAATATCGAGAACATCATTTATTATGGAAAGCAGGGTCCCCACAGAGCCCTTTATATTATTGAGATAACCCTTCACATGGGGCGGAATGTTTTCCCTCAGGAGAATGTCCGACATCCCGACGATGGCGTTCATTGGCGTCCGTATCTCATGGGACATATTGGAAAGGAAGACAGACCTTGTCATATTGGTCTCTTCCGCAGCGGTTCTGGCCTTATCAAGGCTGTTTAAGAGTTCCTCCTCATCTGTCCTGTCCACAAGGAAAAGGCAGCTGTAGCTCTCATCTCCCCATCTTTCCTCAAGGATTTTCTTAAAAATACGGTTTCCGACCGTTATCCTCTCCTGATTGTCGGTAAACATCACCCGTATCTCATCGGGGATGGAATCCTCCTCCATAAGCTCCCTGAGCTTCGGGAAAAGCTTTTTCGCCGCTACATTAGCATCAATGAAGCGAAGAGAAGCGTCAGCGATTATGAACGGATTCTCCATTCTCTCAACAAACCAGGATCTGGCTCTGTTTATTTCTTCATTCTGTAAATGATCCATAGAATAATAATACCATTTTAAAACGGAAAAAGGAACCGTTCAAAGGTTCCTTTTCCGTTCCAGAGTTTTCATACGTTACCTGCAATTCCGCAAGTGACTGCTCTGAAAAGTTTCATCCGGGGCAACAGTACACCCTTTACGGGGCACACTTCCGTAGCTTACAGGTGCAGCACTCTTTCCTTTATTTCCTGGGTCCTGCCCTGATTCCAGAAATTGGTTCCTATATATCCGCAGGTACGCCTGGCCACGTTCATCTTCGCCTGGTCACGGTTTCCGCAGTTGGGGCATTCCCAAATAAGCTTCCCGTGGGCATCGGTAACTATATTTATCTCTCCGTCATAGCCGCATACCTGGCAGAAATCGCTCTTGGTATTCAATTCCGCATACATGATGTTGTCATAGATAAACTTCATTACCGAAAGAACCGCATCAATGTTGTCGGACATATTGGGAACCTCCACATAGCTTATGGCTCCTCCCGGAGACAGCTTCTGGAAATCCGCTTCAAACTTGAGCTTGGTGAAGGCATCTATCTTTTCACGCACACTCACGTGATAGCTGTTTGTGATGTAATTATGATCCGTCACATCCTTGATCCGTCCGAATCTCTTCTGCAGACAGGTGGCAAACTTATAGGTGGTGGACTCCAGCGGCGTGCCGTATACGGAATAATCAATGTTTTCCGCAGCCTTCCACTCAGCGCACTTGTCATTTAATCTCTGCATAACCTTCAGTGCGAAGGGCTTTGCTTCGGGATCCGTGTGGGATCTGCCCGTCATATACTTGCACATCTCATAGAGACCCGCATATCCGAGGGATATGGTGGAATACCCGCCGTAAAGGAGCTTGTCTATCTTTTCTCCCTTTGCAAGTCTTGCAATGGCACCGTACTGCCAGAGTATGGGAGCCACATCGCTTATGGTTCCTAGAAGTCTCTCGTGCCTGCAGCGGAGAGCCTTATGGCAAAGCTCCAGTCTCTCGTCCAGTATCTTCCAGAACTTATCCATATCACGATAGGAGCTGCAGGCAACATCCACCAGATTGATGGTCACGACACCCTGATTAAATCTGCCGTAATACCTGTGCTTCTGACCCTCGGGACTGAAACGGTCGGGGGTAAGGAAGCTTCTGCAGCCCATGCAGGGATAAACATCGCCGCCCTTGTATTCCCTCATCTTCTTTGCGGAAATATAGTCGGGAACCATACGCTTGGCCGTACACTGTGCGGCAAGCCTTGTCAGATACCAGTACTTGGAGTCCTCCGTAACATTATCCTCATCCAGCACATATATGAGCTTCGGGAAAGCAGGAGTTATGTAAACTCCCTTTTCATTCTTCACCCCGAGGATACGCTGCTTCAGCATCTCCTCAATGATGATGGCCAGGTCATTCCTGGTCTGCCCCTCGGGTACCTCGTCAAGGTACATATAAACGGTAATGAAGGGCGCCTGTCCGTTGGTGGTCATAAGAGTGGTGACCTGATACTGTATGGTCTGCACCCCGTGCCTTATCTCCTCTACCGTGCGTCTCTCCGCAACGGCGTTTATCTCCTCCTCGGTGGCCTCTATGCCCGCTGCCTCAAACTCCGAAAGCACTTCCTTCCTGAACTTTTTCCTCGTTACATCCACGAAAGGAGCAAGATGCGATAAAGTTATGCTCTGCCCTCCGTACTGGGAGCTGGCGATCTGGGCTATGCACTGCGTGGCTATATTGCAGGCGGTGGAAAAGCTTTTCGGCTTTTCGATCATGGTGTCGCTTATCACCGTTCCGTTCTGCAGCATATCCTCCAGATTCACCAGACAGCAGTTATACATATGCTGCACAAAATAATCGGAATCGTGGAAATGAATGATGCCCTGTCTGTGTGCCTCCACAACCTCCTGGGGAAGGAGTATCCTGTTTGTCAGATCACGGCTCACCTCTCCGGCCACATAGTCTCTCTGCACCGAGACGACCATTGGGTTCTTATTGGAATTCTCCTCCTTCACATCCTCATTTTCGTATTCCACAAGAGTAAGGATCTTGTCATCTGTGGTATTGCTCTTCCTCACAAGCTCCCTCTTGTAGCGGTAAACGGTGTAGATGGTTGCGACCCTGAAGGCTCCCTCTTCCTGTATGGCCTGGATCACATAGTCCTGTATCTCCTCCACACCTGCCTCATGGTCCAGGCTTTTCAGCTTCCTTCTGACCTTTTCCTCTACAACCCTCACCTGGGAATCAAGAAGCTTGAAATTGTCTCCGACCTGGGCATTTGCCTTGTCCACGGCTGCGATTATCTTCTCGCCGTCGTACTCCACTTCCTTGCCGTTACGTTTGATAATGTTCACAATAAATCCTCCCTGATGCTGCCCCTCTCTCCCAAAAGGACCATATTGATTGATACGGATATCCGGGTATTTATCGCGCAATAAAGCCGGACGCCCTAACGCCCGGCTCTCAATACTAAATATTGTGCCCGGTTATCTCTCGGCTACCATATCTGGTAACACTATATATGAGAAAACCCAAAATGTGAAGACTTAATATTGCACAAAAATGAAAACAAAGATTTGTGAGAGGTTAACATAAACCTTATTATTTCGCGAAATACGCGTCTATACCGTCTGCGATCCCCTTTGCCATCTTCGCCTGGAAGGCGGGATTTGCCATATTTGCGTCGTCACCCGGATTGGTCATAAAGCCCATTTCGATTATGGTCACCGGCATGGTACACCAGTTTATCCCTGTCATGGTATCGTTGGCCTGTACTCCCTTATTCGCAAAACCCGTTGCTGCACAGTAGCCCGAAAGCACCTTTGACGAAAGACTCTGGCTCGGTGCGGCAAGGCCTGCCACGTAGGGATTCGAGGCTGAGGGTGCCAGGGCAAGGGCTCCGCTTATTCCCGGATTTGCAGCGCCGTTCGCGTGAAGACGGACGGAGATCTCCGCACCCACCTTAGATGCATACTGGGCTCTTTCCATATTGCTTATATTCACGTCATGGCTTTCCCGGGTCATATACACGGTATAACCCCTGGATGCAAGCTCATTTTTCAGAAGCTGCCCCACAGCCAGTGTAAGCTCGTACTCCTTTAGTCCGGAGGTTGTCCCATGGGTTCCTCCGGCAACCCTCGCCTTCATAGTCGAAGAACCCGGGCCAATGGGCTCCTTTGTATTGTCACCCTTCCCCTGATGTCCGGGATCAATACAGACAATATGTCCTCCCGTTGGCGAAGGAACGGACACCGGAACCGTATCCGTGGCATTGGACGTATCCGGAACAGCCGCCGTGTTATCTGTCGTGCCGGGGCTTCCCCCCGCCGGAGCCTCCTTGATGAACTGCGTATTTATATAGCCGCTCTGTCCGTTATAGTTTACGCTTGCCCATTCCCCGCTCCTGCCTGTCTCTATAAGAACCGCCCCTGCGGGCAGGCTCGCAAGTATCTTTCCCTCCAGAGAGGGCTCCAAGCGTAGTCTTACATTACTGCCGCTTGTGACCACCGGCTTTTCATCTGCGTATGCCGCTCTGCCGGAGCATAGGAAAAGGGCGGTGATAAATATAATTACAGCTGCAAAGATCATAGCTCTGTTTTTTATCCCAGTCATCATATCACACCTCAAATAATAAATCCCCGTAGCTGGGCATAGGCCAGTAGTCCTTGCCCACCATCATTTCCAGCTTATCTATAGGAGCCCTTAAGCTCTCCATATCCGTCTTTACGGTATCCCTGCAGAATAAAGCCCTCTCCCTGCCCTCAGGCATCGAAAGTGACTTCTCGTCATCCGAAATAAGCTTTTCCAGCGCAGAATAGGCTTCATCCGTAAGGGCGGTTATCTTCCTCAGATTCTCCTGAGCCGCACGGCTGCCGTAACCCGCTGTCTTCACAGCTGTCACGGTTTCCGAAAGATCCCTTACACACTTTATGCAGGCCGGGATAATGGATTTCGAAGCCATATCTATCATTGTACGTGCTTCTATATTAACCTCTTTTGCGTATTCCTCGTATTTGATCTCCTCCCGGCTTATAAGCTCGGCCTTGGTAAAGATGCCGAACCTGCCGAAGAGACGTACCGAGCTTTCGCTTGAAAGGGCGGGTATGGCATCGGGAACAGTCTTCAGATTCGGAAGTCCGCGTCTTTTTGCTTCCTTTACCCATTCCTCCGAATAGCCGTTTCCGTTAAATATGATCCTCTGATGCTCGGTTGCATACTTCTTTATAAGGTCATGAACTGCGATCTCAAAATCAGCGCAGCCCTCAAGATAATCGGAGGCTTCCGCAAAGGCTTCCGCCGCAATGGAATTTAAGACGATATTCGGCTCTGCAATACTGGCGCTGGAACCCACCATACGGAACTCAAACTTATTGCCCGTGAAGGCAAAGGGTGATGTTCTGTTCCTGTCCGTTGCGTCCTTTGTAATGGAAGGAAGGGTGCTTACCCCGGTTTCCAGCTTCTCCCGCTTCAGTGAGCTGGTGGCCATGCCTGTAGAAATAAGCTGGGTTATCACATCCTGCAGCTGCTCCCCTAAGAATACTGAAACTATGGCAGGAGGAGCCTCGCTGCCTCCCAGCCTGTAGTCATTACCGAGAGTCGCTGCCGATTCGCGAAGAAGCCCCGCATGGGTATCCACAGCCTTCAGAAGACAGGTTAATATAAGCAGGAACTGCACGTTGTCATGGGGTGTCTTCCCGGGATCCAGAAGATTTATGCCGTCATCGGTAATTAAGGACCAGTTATCATGCTTACCGGAACCGTTGACTCCCGCAAAGGGCTTTTCATGAAGTAGGCACATCATTCCCTGCCTCTCGGCGACCTTTTTCATAACCTCCATGACCAGCTGGTTATGATCCACAGCCACATTGCAGTCATTAAATATCGGAGCGAGCTCATGCTGCCCGGGAGCCGCCTCATTATGCTGGGTCTTTGCGGTTACCCCAAGCTTCCAGAGCTCCACGTTTATGGTCTTCATAAATTCGGCAACTCTCTCCCTGATCGCTCCGAAATACTGGTCGTCAAGCTCCTGTCCCTTCGGCGGCATGGCTCCGAAGAGGGTATGTCCGGTGTAGATCAGATCCTTACGTTTCAGGAATTTGTCCCTGTCAACAAGGAAGTATTCCTGCTCCGCACCGACTGATGGTCTCACCCTTTTCGAGGTCTTATTTCCGAAAAGCCGGATGAGCCTCAGAGCCTCGTTATTAAGAGCCTCAATGGAACGTAAAAGCGGAGTCTTCATATCAAGAGACTCACCGCTGTATGAGCAGAAAGCCGTAGGTATGCAGAGTATCGCACCGGCCGCGTCATGCCGGACAAATGCGGGACTGGTGCAGTCCCAGGCGGTATAGCCCCGGGCTTCAAAGGTGGAACGTATCCCTCCCGAGGGGAAGGAGGATGCATCCGGTTCGCTTTTTATAAGCTCCTTCCCTGAAAACTCCACCACAGCGCCTCCGTTTCCGGCAGGGGCAATAAAGGAATCATGCTTTTCCGCCGTTATCCCCGTCAGAGGCTGGAACCAGTGGGTGTAGTGTGTCGCCCCCTTTTCTATGGCCCAGTCCCTCATGGCATTCGCCACCACTTCAGCGGTCATGGGATCTAAGTCCTTGCCCTCGTCGATGGTCTTCCGGAGCTCCTTGTAAACCTTCTTCGGAAGCCTCTCCTGCATCACATTGTCACTGAATACATCTTCCCCGAATATTTCAGAGATATTGATATTTGTGCTGTTTTCCCTTTCTGCGTTCATTTAGATCCTTTCTCTGTTCTGTAAGATCCTTTCTGTCGCTTCGCAACCCCTCGCCGGGGTGGCATCCCACATCTTCGATGTGGGATAAACGTCGCTTCGCTCAGGATGACATAATAATGTCATTCTGAGGGCACAGCCCGAAGAACCTTTGTTTTGTCATTCTGAGGGCGCAGCCTGAAGAATCTTTGTTTTGTCATTCTGAGGGCGCAGCCCGAAGAATCTTTGTTTTGTCACTCTGAGGGCGCAGCCCGAAGAATCTTTATTTTGTCATTCTGAGGGCGCAGCCCGAAGAATCTTTGTTTTGTCATTCTGAGGGAGCAGCCCAAAGAATCTTTGTTTTGTCATTCTGAGGGCGCAGCCCGAAGAATCTTTTACATGATCTCCCCCAGCACTCTGATAAACTCCCGCATCTCCTCATCCGTTCCTATCGAGATACGGAGATACCCGTCTATAAGAGGCTTATCAAAATACCTCACATAAATGCCTCTTTCCTTAAGGCTGACGAAGATCCTTTTTGCAAGATCCTTCTCCGTCTCACCTGGCAGTGTTCCCTTATGGGAAGCAAAGATGAAATTTGTGCTGGAATCCCCGAATGAAAAACCCAGCTCCCTTAATTCCTTCTTCACCCATTCCCTTGTGGAAATAACCCTGTCCCTAATCTCCTTAAAGTACCCGTCGTCTTCGATCGCCGCCTTTCCTGCGAGAAGCGAGGGGGTATTCATGGTATAGGAATTAACTGAAAACTTTACGTCATTTAAGTATTTGATCGCTTTTTTCCGCCCGAAGGCATAGCCGATCCTCAATCCCGCGAGAGCCCTGGATTTACTTAAGGTACGGACTATCAGCAGGTTTTCGTGGTCATTAAGAAGAGGCAGAGCGCTTTCTCCCCCGAAATCTATATACGCTTCATCCACTATCACCATTACACCGGGATTTGATGAAAGTATCTCTTCTATCACCCCGCGATCCGCTGCAATGCCTGTGGGAGCATTGGGGTTTGCGATGACGATACCTCCGTTTTTCTGTCTATAGGGTGCGGGATCCAGGGTGAAGTCATCCCTTAAGGGCACTGTCTTATAGGGAATACCGTAAACAGAGGCCCATACGTCATAGAAGGAGTAGGTAATATCCGGGAAAAGCACGGGGTCACTTCCGTTAAAAAAGGTAAGAAAGCACATTGAGAGCACATCATCAGACCCTACTCCGGTAAATACGTTTTCATCCTTTAAGCCATAGTACCCTGCGATCGCCGATACCAGCTCCGAGCACGTAGGATCAGGATACTTTCTTAAATTATCCGTATCAAGATCCCTTAGCACCTCCCTTACTTTCGGAGAAGGAGGATACGGACATTCATTTGTATTCAGTTTTATTACCCTTCCTCCCGGCTGCTCCCCGGGGGTATAAGGGACAACTCTTCTTACATTATCCTCATAACTCATATTTCACCTCGTCATCCTGAGCGCTCCTCTGTCATCCTGATCGCTCCTCTGTCATCCTGAGCGTCCCTTTGTCATCCTGAGCGAAGCGAAGGATCTTTACACCGCAGGGTAAGATTCTTCGGGCTTCGCCCTCAGAATGACAATGCCACCTGTCATCCTGAGCGAAGCGACGTTTATCCCACATCGCAGATGTGGGATGCCACCCCGGCGAGATTTATCCCACATCGCAGATGTGGGATGCCGCCCCGGCGAGGGGTTGCGAAGCAACAGAAAGGATCTTTACGGGGCACTGCCGCGCATAGCGCGTCAAAGCGTGCCCGAAAAATGTCCGCCGGACATTTTTCCTCCTCCATCATGACAACCCGTAATGCTCCGCCAGTCTCTTGAATCCCGGAAGGGAATTAACGATGGTGTCATATGAAACACAGTATGAAAGCCTCACAAAGCCCCCCAGGGCAAAGGAGGTACCCGGCACCACAAGTATGTGCTCCTTCTTCGCCTCCTCCGTAAATTCCCTGTCGTCCACCGGAGTCTTGATAAAGAGATAAAAAGCCCCCTCAGGCTTCACGCATTTGAAGCCGTAGGAAGTAAGTGCTTCATATATGGTATCCCTGTTCTTTTTGTAAAAGCCGGTATCGGCCTTTGCATCCAGGCACTCCGCCACAACCTTCTGGAAAAGTGAAGGAGCGTTCACACATCCCATAACACGGTTTGCTATGGTCACTGCCGCAAAAAGATCCTCATGATCCGCGGCCTCGTCCGGAATAACGAGATAGCCTATACGTTCTCCGGGAAGGGAAAGTGTTTTTGAGAAAGAATAGCAGACCATGGTATTGTCATAGTATTTCGTGACGTAGGGTACGGGCGTATCGGAATAAACCAGCTCCCTGTACGGCTCATCGGAAATGATGAAGATATCATGTCCGTATTCCTTCTGCTTCCTTTCGAGTATCTCCGCAATCCCCTTTATGGTTTCCCCGGAGTAGATGACACCCGAAGGATTATTGGGGGAATTGATGATAAGCGCCTTTGTTTTATCACCCACGGCTTCCGAAAGAGCATTAAGATCCGGCTGGAAGGTCTCGTGATCCGTAAGTACCGTCTTCAGCACCCCGTCATAATTTGCCACGTAGTTTTTGTATTCGACAAAATAAGGTGCAAAGGTAAGAACCTCATCCCCGGGATCTATTATGGCCTTAAGGGCACAATTAAGCCCCGCAGCGGCTCCGACGGTCATCATGATATTATTCTCGTTGAAGGAGGTAGAGAAGCGGTGGTTCAGGTTTTCCGCTATCTTTTTCCTTACCTCCGGATAGCCCGCATTGCTCATATATCCGTGAAGCTCCAGAGGATCCTCATTATTTAATAATTCCACCGCCACATCACGCACCTTGTCAGGAGCGGGAACATTTGGATTTCCGAGGGAAAAATCATAGACATTTTCCTCCCCGTACTTTCTGGCCATTTTCCGGCCTTCTTCAAACATCATCCGGATAACGGAATTATTGCTTACCAGTGCCTGCATCTTTTTTGATATCATATTCTTCTCCTAATTCAGCTTTTTCACGGACGGCCAGTACCGGAGCACAGCCTTTCCCACTATCTTCTCTCTTTCAAGGAAGGTATTGTTCCAGAATCTTGAGTCTGCGGAATTATTCCTGTTGTCCCCCATCACAAAGTAGTGCCCCTCAGGCACCATATAGGGACCGAACTCCCCCTCCGTCGTAACCTTGAGATAGGGTTCGTCCAAAAGCGACCCGTCAATATACACACCGCCGTCATGAATCTCCACCGTGTCTCCCGGCATACCGATTATCCTCTTGATATACAGTATGTCCTCATTATCCGGATAGCGGAATATGATGATATCACCTCTTTCGGGATCAGAACTTTTGTATGCGAGCCTGAGCCCGATAACCCGGTCATTTGACATTATCGTCTGCTCCATTGAGGACGTCGGTACCGTAGCGTTCACTATAATGAAATTATTTATAAAAAGCGCCACCAGCACAGCAGCGGCGATGGTAACCACCCATTCGATTATCTCGTTTCTGACTTTCTTTTCTGACATCTCAACCTCTTTTACTTATATTGCTGTCATCCTGAGTGCTCTCTCTTGTCATCCTTAGTGAAGCGAAGGATCTTCTATAACCGGTTGGAAAAACATCCGGTGGATGACAGGGCTCCTAACCCATCTGACAGTATATCACATCCATTAAAATTGTCATCCTGAGCGAAGCGAAGGATCTTTCACTCCCCAAACCACTTCTCCTTAATCTCCCTGCTGAATTTCTCCGCACCGCGGCGGTTCAGGTGGTTATTGTCCCCAAAACAGGAATTGTCGTATTCCGGAACTCCCCTTACCACTGAAAAAGAAGGATATCTGTCTGCGATCCCCTGCATATAATCATCATAGTCTGTAAAATATTCATCCCTGATAGCCTCATGTGAGGCGGTATTTAAGGGAGCCTGCTCGATTATCACATCTATACCCTCATCCTTCAGAAGATCCAAAAGCCTAATGTAATACTCATCCACCAGAGGATCCAGCTCAAAGTCCTCCTTATGTGTCTCGTAGCTCAGACCGTCATTGTACTCATCCTCTCCGAATGCGGTATAGCCGCCGTCCTCCCGGACAGCCGCGTATTTCTTCAGGTTAGCTGCCCTGTTTCCGTTGAAGCGTGAGGTGATAAGGGCATCCATATACTTATTCGGCAGACGCAGGGAAAATGATAAAAGATCGGCAAACGAACCGTTATGATTGACCTTCTTCGTTCCGTACCTCACTGCGTCCTTCTTTACCTCCAGCACCTCGGCTGCGGACAGATAATTAAAGTAAAGCGTCTGGTCCCAGTTATCCATTTCCGTGAAATGGAAGGGTGCAAAGATCAAAAGAACCTTCTCCGGAGCCCTGTGATTCTTCAGATAATTCTTTACGGCAAAGTACATTTCTATGGCTGTGGATCCGCCTATGGCAATATTGTATATACTGCCGTCTTCAACTATCTCCTTCGGTATGATCCCGGACTTCGCCCTGGAATCCCCCACAACAAGGATCTCCGGTTCACTGCTGCCGAAAGGCCCGTGAACCGCATCCTTTTCCTCAACCCACATAGGATACTCTAAGGACATATAGCCCATAGGGTTAAGGAACGTATAAGCACAAACCAGCATAAGCGGAATGGCGAGCAGTATGAACTTTTTCAAAAGCCTGATAAATGTGTTCATAATTAAGATGCAGTGCATTCAGAATTCAAAATAAATAAACTTCGCGGCTCCGATATTCGCGCTGAATATTATTGCCAGTGTGAGGAAGAAATAAACCGTCCATCGCACATACCAGGCGGAACCCAGTACCAGGGAGAAGATATCCCCCTTTTTCTCCTTTATTATGTCGGTAACGAAAAGGAATATGACCATGGCAAAGGCAATACAGAGATTAAAGGTTCCGAGACCGAGAGCGGTTATATCAAAGCTTCTTATCACAGATAAATTGATATCGGTAAAGATCTTCTCTATGATCTTCACCGCATCGGACACGCTTTCCGATCTGAAGAAGACCGCTGTGAAGCTGAAAAGGAAATATGTCATGATCCTCATATAATATGAATGCACCTTTGCCGTGAAGGGGTTGTCCACCGGAAAGGCCGCTATTAAACGGCTTCTGAAGCCATATGTCACCTCTCCCAGAACCTGCAGGAGACCTGACAGAAATCCCCATACTATATAGGTAAAGGCTGCACCGTGCCAGAGACCGGAAAGAGTGAATACTATAAGGATATTCAGATATTTCCGAAGCTTCCCCTTTCTGCTTCCTCCAAGGGGAATATAAAGATAGTCCTTAAACCAGTGCATAAGGGACATATGCCACCTTCTCCAGGCGTCCGACAGACTGGTGGCGAGAAAAGGCTGACGGAAGTTCTCGTGGAGCTGTATCCCGAATATCTCCCCGGCTCCCAGAGCTATCTCGGAATAGCTCATAAAGTCGCAGTAGATCTGTACTGAAAAGGATAGCGCCGCAACCAGAAGCTGCAGGCCGTCCGCATAATCCACATTTGAAAAAATGAGATCCACCATTATGGAAAGCCGTGAGGCGATAACGAGCTTCACAAAATATCCCCACAGCATCCGTAAAAGACCGTGACGCACCCGCTCATACTCAAAGCTGTGCTCTTCATTAAACTGGGGCAGCACTGAGGGGGCACGGCTTATGGGTCCCGCGAGAAGCTCGGGGAAGAAGGATACGAACAGCGCATACCTTACAAAATCCCTTTCCGGACTGCATTCACCCTTATAAACATCCGCAATGTATGAGAGGGATTTAAAGATATAAAAGGATATCCCCACCGGAAGCAGTATGTTAAAGCCGGTCTCTATCCCGAAGGTCTCGCAGAAAAAATTGAAATACTTGAAAAAGAAAAGGAGTGACAGCTCCAATACAAAGGAAAGTGTAAGGAGAAAGCGGTTCTTATAGACCCAGAACGCCGATATATATGTTATCACGGTAGCAAGAAGGAGGAGCAGTACATAACCTGCTCCCTGACTCATATAGAAATAATAGCTGCATAAGAGCAGCCATATCCTTCTAGCCTTGCCTGCCTTTGCAGGCAATATGAAATATATCAGTACTGCGACCGGAAAAAAGACCGCAAATGAGACTGAATTAAATATCATTATTTCCTTAGGAACTGCTTAAGCTCCTTAAATACTCTGCCTACCGGGAGCCCCACAACATTGCTGTAGTCTCCCTTTATGCTTTTGATATATTTTGCAAAGGATCCCTGTATGGCATATGAACCTGCCTTATCCAGGGGCTCGCCCGTAGAGATATAATCCCTTATCTGTTCGTCGCTTACAGGATAGATCTTCACTCTGGTCTTCTCATGGAACTGCTTATAATGCACGTTCTTCCCCGGATGCTTAACGGCAATTGTGACTCCGGTATAGACCTCATGCTCTCTTCCCTGAAGCTCTTTCAGTACATTGAAGGCTTCCTCTTCGTCCCTGGGCTTTCCCAGAACCTTCCCGTCCACGGTTACTATAGTATCTGCAGAAAGGATCACAAAGGAATCCTGCTTTTCTTCCCTGATGAGCTTATCCGCCACATATTCCGCCTTGTATGAGGATATTTCCTCTGCCACGTCCGCAGGCTCCCCGGCCACCATAACCTCCTCGATATCGGCAGGCATTACGGTGAAGGGTATGTCTGCCTTTTTTAGGAGCTCCCTTCTTCTTGGCGATGCCGAAGCCAGAATAAGCGGCTTATTCAGTATCTTCGAAACTCCCGGATCACCCTGTATTTCCGGGCTCGTAGCTGCCTGCTCCGAAGAAAGGATCCTAAGCTTAGCCGGACTCAGCTTCCCGATGACAAGAGAGGCTGACTGAAACTCCTCTGCTGTCAGCTTGTCCGCTTCAACAAATGAAAAATCATATCCCTTTAAGGATTCATATTCCTGTCTTTCTTCCCCGCTTATGGGAAGGATCACTATGGCTTTTTTCATAATTTTACTTTATCCCTTTGCCTGAAGTGCCCCGAGCTCCGCCTGCGCCGCACCGCTTACCAGGGTGCTGTAACGGTAAAGCACGTAACCGCTGTATCCGTTTGCATATGCTTTGTCTCTCTGTCCGGCAAGGTTTGTCGATGAAGAAGCCCAGCCCGGATCTCCCGATACCGGCTGCCCTGCCTTGTATGCCGCAAGCCCGACATATAGCGTTATCCCTGCTGAATCTATGGACTTGAATTTAGCTGCGCGGTCCGAGAACATGGTAACGTTCCCGCCTGCTCCGTAATTATCCGACCAGTAGATCTGCGGCACCAGATAGTCCACATATCCGCCGGTTGAAAGCCAGGTATCCACATCTGCGGAGGATGCACGGACGTTACTTAAGTTTCCCTGGGGTGAAATACCGAAAAGCTTTCCGGCTCCGGAACAGACTCCATGAACCTGGCTCACCATGGAATTCATCTCTCCCTTTCCTATGGGAGGGAAGTAGTCGTCAAAATGTATTCCGTCCACCGCGTAATTCGATACTATCTCCTGCACTCCCGCCACCACGTTTGCTGTGTTGGAAAGCTGGGGGTTTGCGGATATCGCACCGTTCCTGAAGCCGTAAGGATTTATCCAGGCATGGATGCTGAGTCCCTTTGAATGTGCTATATCCACCATATCCTTAAGGGGATCGTAGCCCGGGTCTGAACCGTTCAGCATCTGGCTGCTCCAGGGGTATATCCGGGAAGGATACACCGCATCATTATGGCTCCTTACGTGGACAAATATTGTGTTTAAGCCATGTGAGAGCGTGGTATCGCAGACCGATGAAAAGGCGGAATCAAAGCCGCCCTGATCCTTGCCCTTCAGATACATCTGCCAGTCAAGGAAGGAAAACCACACCCCCTTAAGTCCCGAAGGAGCCGCCTCTGCCCTTTCGAGATTGAGTCCCACTGCATTTGACGCCCCGGAAAGGACTGCAACCGTAAGCAAAACCGCCAGTAGCTTCTTTATAATCTTCATATTTTCCTTATTACTCCTGTCTGCTGTATATGCCGGCGAGACCGCTGATATTGCCGTTATCGCTGATCTCCAGGGTGTCGCCCTTATTTAAGAAGGTCAGAGACACCTTGTCGTCCTCATAGACCGCTTCATTCTTCTTGCCGGGATCAACCGCTGCAACACCCTCCAGCTCAGGCTTTTCCTCGCCCTTCTTTTTTATGGTGAATTCAAAGCTGTTATCGTCCGCCGGCAAGAGCTCCACGGTTCTGGGCTCCAGATAATACTTTGAGTCCCAGCCGACTTCGCCGCTTCCGCTGTCCACATAGTACTCAAACCTGTCAAAGGGAAGAAGCTTATCATTGTCATAGTCATAGACCATGACCTCACCGGATACCGCATTGACCGCCAGCATCTGATCCAGTTCCACTTCCTTTTTATTTACTACAGAATAGAGGTAAACGTCAACCCCGTCCACCTCTGAATATTCACTGAAGACCGCTCTGCAGTCAAGCTCATCCAGCTTTTCACTCAAAAACTTATCCGCGCTGTCCTGATCGATCTCTTCTGCCTCGGGCGCTTCGTACTCTTCCTCCTCACCTTCTTCACTGCTTTCCGAAGCAGCCCCGGAAGGATCCGCGTCCGCTGTCTTTGTTTTATCAAATATGCCGCAGGCGGTGAAAAGCACCGCCGCGGCCGTCAGTAGTAATATTAACCTTAATTTACACTTATACATAATACGTCTCTTACTCTATGGGATAGTCCCCACTTGAAAAGAACAGAAGCTTCGGCTAATTACTTGTTCCAATATTTGTATATGGCTTCCGCCTCGGCCTTGGCCATATCATCGAGCTTGCTGTCGTCCTTAAGCTTCTCCGCATCAGAGGAATTTGAAATGAAGGCATGCTCTACGATGAGTCCGGATATCCCCTTTGCTGCAGAGGTTCTTATTACCGAGTAATAGTCGCCGTCATTTCCCGAACGGGTCTTTGAACCGATGTTCGTGGTTCCGAGAGCCTTTGAAACAGCTGAGCTTATCTCGTCCGCAAGCTTGTGCTTCGCGTATTTACTCTTTACCGAATAATAGACCTCTGTTCCGTTAGAACCTGAGCTTTCAGCAGAATTGCAGTGCATGCTGACAAAGAGATTGCAGTTATTATCATCCGCGTAATCCGTTCTGTCCGTCAGGGATACATAGGTATCATCCGTCCTCGTATAATAAACCTTTGCGCCCTTCTTTTCAAGATAGGATCCCACCTTCTTTGCGATCTTCAGGTTCATACTCTTCTCGGTAATGCCGTTTCCTGTCGCGCCGTCATCCTTGCCGCCATGGCCTGCGTCTATACAAACGGTGAGCTCGGTTGTGGATTTCTCCGTTGCCGGATCCGAAGCCGCTCCCTTTCCTCCGACACAGACGATGGTCGTTGCAAATACGTTTGACGGATCATTCGGTGACGTAACCTTAAGCTTTATATCCTTTGCCTTGTGGCCCTTTACACCCTTAAGCTTTCCTGAAGTGGATCCGACGGTCACAAACTTCTTGATCTCGGAAGCGGTATAACTATCGCTCTCCAGTGTATATTCCATCTTGTCATTCAGGAAGAAGATCTTCTTGAATTCGGCCTGTGTGAGACCGTCCGCCTTTTTCGGCATCTTGGCCGGCTTTAGCTTTATTTTCGGAGTAAGGGTCTCCCCTGTCTTCACAACATACTTCTTCTTTGCAAAGTCCACTCCGGAAGGATTCATATAGTAGAAATCCGAAGGCTCGCCGAATACATAGCCGTCATGGAATTCACCGGCACCGGCTCCGTAATAGGTAACCGACTGTACTCTGTACTTTATCAGTTCTCCATTGTTTATCTTTTCGCCGTCCTGATTAACATATCTTATTTCGGAACCGTTCTTCTTAATATAATTACTTGACATGGTCTTGTAATCATTAATGACTGCATGTCCGGTTTCGGTATCATAGGCCTTGGTGGCTTTGTTGTATGCGTAGCTCCACCTCTGAATGTAGTAACCCCTTATATTTTCGGCGTCATCCTTCCAAGTGAGCTTGGCATCGCATCTGTGATTACCGTCTTCATAATACTCTGCGCTGAGATCCTTTACGGCTTCCTGTCTTCCGTATTCCACGAGCACTGCCGAGGTCCCGAGGGCAGTACCATAGCCGGCCTCACCCTTTTTCTTCTTATAAGCCGTAACCCTGCAGTAGTAAGGCACGCCGAATTCCACACCCTCAACCGTATATGACCTCGAATTATAATATGAGGATTTTGTATCCTTGCTGCAGTAGAGCGGTGCATCACCGTAAAATGTCTTGAAGTCCGGTGTCTTGCTCCACTCCAGGAGATACGCGTTTGCCTTGTTTATCTTATTCCACTTAAGCTCAAAGGAGCTCTTTGATTTCCTTTCCCCGCGGAGCACGGGAGCGGTGGAGATCATCTTTACATTCTGTACCTTTGACCACTTTGATTCGGGTATTGTCTCCTTCTTTCCGAAGTCATAGACAGAGCTCTCCTTTGCCTTTACCCTGAAGCACATTGTGGCCTTATTCACTGATACCTGCACACTCGGTCCTCCCGCATCCGTATAACAGTTTGTGCTTAAGGTGCGATTCTTTCCCTCGTATTTTCCGGTAGCGGAATTATATTTATTTACATCTATCTCATCCCTTGCGCCCTTGCTCTTCTTATTCCAATGCTCCAGAATATAATGATCCGAGTCGGTACCGAGTCCCATAAAGGTGACATTTACGGACTTTACCCCGTCATAGGGCGAAGCGCTGACAATCTTCGGTGTAGTCCTGACATAGGCAGGGGTCTCGCTCTCCCCCTGAACCCCGGATGAATCATAACCGAAGGCTGCTATCTTATATATCAGTCTCTCGTTTTCACCCGCCGTGGAGTCCAGAAATGATCTCTTACTGACCTCTCCCAGAGAAGTCCAGGTGTCATCACCGTTATATCTCCATATCCTGTAGGCGGTCTTTCCTCCACCCTTGCCGTTACTCTTATATGACTTTACCTTCTTCCAGGTGAGCTTTATCCTTCCATTATTGTCTATTACGGCTTTTACCCCCGAAGGAGCCGGAAGGGAATTTACCCCGTTCCTTGAAGCAGATATTACAAGATTTCCGTATTCATAGCTGGTATTATAGTTTTCAAGAATGGCATCACCGTTTGATGAAGCGATGAAGGTATTCGGAACCGAGGTGTCCTTCTCAGGGTCTCCCTTGTTTATTCCGGTGAAAACATAGTTGAATTTTTCTTGTCCGGCCATAGAACCCCTGACGACCTCAGGTTCCTTGGGTTCGGCTGCCGAATTCTGCGAAAGAGGCTTCCCGTCATATGTTTTCGCGTATGTTGCGCTACGGATGGTAACGTCTCTCTTTTTTATCCTTACGTTGATCTCAAGCTTTTTTCCATCCTCACCGCCGGCAGGTTCGAACACATACAGATAGTTCTGGCTTATCGACTTTATGGCATTGAAGGAGACAATTCTTGAAGACTCTGTGATATCCTTCACTCTTTCTTGCTTTGTGATATTCTCTCCTGTCTTTTCAACCCTGTAAACAGTTCCTGCACCGAATGAGTCGTAGATATTATAGTCTCCGGGCAGATGGAGATTACCGTCATATTCATATTCAAAATTTTCCACCCAGTGGCCGGGAACCCAGGTTTTCTCATCCAGTCCCGCCTCTGCGTCAGCAGTCTCTCCGAACTCTTCGACATATTCCGGCTCTGCAGGTACGTCCGGTTTCTCCGCTACATTATCAGAAACTTCACCGGATGCTCCGTTATCTGCCTCCAGACCAGCATCCGCGGTCTCAGGCGCCTCCTCAGCTTCTGCCTGAACTTCAGGATTCCCGCTCTCACCTTCAATAATCTCACTGCTGTCTCCCTCCTCAGTAATAGCAATGCTGCTTTCGATAGAGACGGTATCACCGACCTCCTGCGCAAAGCCCGGACTCACCGTTCCGGCTATCATCGCGGCAGACAAAATGATTGCTGTTAAATACTTGGTACGTTTTTTCATAACCTCTCCTCTACAATAGCTTTTATATCCTGAAACACAGGTATTCACTAAATTATAGTACATAGATTATGTCTACTGGTTTTAAAAACAACACACAAAATATAGCATAATATTTGTGATATTTCTACAAATTATGGGGAAAAATTAAAAAAATGTGAAGAATTGGTTAAAAATTATGTAAATAACTTATGCAAATCAGGTCTCAGGCGGTTTTTTCCGTGAACAGAGCCTTCAGTAAAAGAGGGGTCAAAAGAGAGCTTATCACGATAAGCAGGATCACGGCCGTAAAGTATTCGCTTCCGATGATACCTGCCTTCAGGCCACGCTGGGTCACGATAAGAGCCACCTCGCCCCTGGTCATCATGCCGACTCCTATCCTGAGGGCATCCTTCCCCTTATATCCGAGGATCCTTCCCATTCCTCCGCAGCCTGCTATCTTGGACAGCAGTCCTACTACCACGAATGCCAGTGAGAATAAAAGAATGGTGGAGTCCAGGGTGCGGAGATTTGTCTGCAGACCGATGGACGCAAAGAAAACCGGGCCGAAAAAGGTATAGGAATTGATATCGACCCTCCTTTCAATATATTCGGAGTCCTTTAAAGAGCTTAAGATCACTCCCGCAAGAAAGGCTCCCGTTATATCCGCAACACCGAAATATCTGTCCGCCACATAGGACATGATAAAGGCGATGGCAATGGAGATAATGGGGATACGTCTGGTATGCGGATAGCGCTCGTCTATCCTCTTCATTACCTGATAGAGCACAATACCGGCAAAAAATGCAAGCACGAAAAAGAGAACGGTCTTTCCCGCAACAAGGAGAATACTGCTGCTGGGATCCTTCATGCCTATCACTGCCGTAAGCACCAGGATACCTATAACATCATCTATGATCGCGGCGCTCATTATGGTCATCCCGAGCTCCGTTGATATCTTTCCGAGCTCCTTTAATACCTGCACCGTGATGCTTACACTGGTAGCTGTGAGTATGGTACCTATGAAAAGCGCCTTTATAAATTCCGGACTGCCCGCAACGTCAAATCCGTAGAAGCACATATAGAGAAGGGTTCCGAGGATCAGAGGTAAAAAAACCCCTGCGCAGGCAATGAGTGTAGCTTTTAACCCGGATTTCTTCAGTTCTCTTAAGTCCGTCTCGAGACCTGCGCTGAACATAAGGAGTATGACTCCGAGCTCAGCCATTTCATTTAAGAAATCCGTTGTCTGCACAAGATTCAGAAGTGTCGGACCTATGATTATCCCTGCGATTATCTCGCCCGCCACCTGGGGTGCATGGAGCTTCCTTGCAAGCAGTGCAAAAAACTTGGCGAAGAGTATTATCACCGCCATATCCATCAGAATATCAAGAGTTTCCATCAGTCCTCATCCTTCACTTTAGAAAACTGTATGGCTATTCCCACAGCCGATACCAGAACCTTTACTATAAGCCAGACAATCGATCCCTCCCCGGGAAGGAAGGAAAGGTCATAGGGGATAAGCATAATAAGCCGGAGCAGTGCACCCGTTATGGCAAAGCCTCCGATAATGGAGGTAAGAACGATGATAACAGGTTTATCCGCCTTTGTTGCAACAAAGCCTGCCACCACCGCAGCGGCAAAGGATATTACGGTTCCCACTATCCCAAGGGATTGCAAAAGATTATTGAGCAGGAAAAATACCGCACAAGCTGCCGCGATAAAGAGTCCCAGCTTCAATATCAGGAATGATGCTGCTCCGAGGGCAAGTCCCACTACAACCTGGATGACAAGCGCCGGAACAGGCAGACCTGTGACGGAATTCAGGATAAGGCCACTTAGGCTGAATCCTGCTATAAAACCCAGAAAAAATACGGCAAGCTTATATAGCCTGTACCCCTCTATCCAGAGAAACACCGCAATTATCAGCATAATTACCAGTACCACCGGTGATGCATCCGAAAAATTTAATAAAGCAGGCATTGAATTTATCTCCTCTAATAATGCTGTTTTTCACTACTTTTGCGGGGCACTTCAGTGCTTAGCGCGGCGAAGAATCTTTTCCCTCCGCTTTCCCCAAGTATACCAGACCTGTCAACCCACACTCCTGACAATATGGCTCCCGCCTTCATCCTGCCTTATCCGGAGCTTCACGGGGATCTGATCCTCCAGCATCCGGACATGGGATATTATACCCACGAGGCCATGCGCTTCCTGCACACTGTTCAGCACATTCATCGCATCCCCTATGGAATCGCTGTCGAGTGTTCCGAATCCTTCGTCGATAAAAAGGGCTTCTATCCTGATGCCGCTTTTTCCGGCAACAACAGACATACCGATGGAGAGCGCCAGGGAAACGAGAAACTTTTCTCCCCCGGACAGCGTACCCACAAAGCGTCCCTCCTTTTCCCCGCTGTTCTTGTCAAAGACCTTAAGCTCCAGCCCTTTTTTATTTGAGCCCTGTACCTTATCATCCGAACGGAACAGGCGGTATCTGCCGCCATGTACCATTTCAAGCATGGAATTCGCTGCTGTGATAACAGAAGAAAACATGATCCCGAGGACATATCTCTGAAGTCCGGTTCCGGAGTCGCCCCTTAACCTCTTTGCAAAAATGAAGTCCTCCTCTGCTTCCCTTAAGGCCTCGTCTATGCCCTCTCCCTTTTCCGTAAGGAGCTTCATTTTATTCTCAAGCCTCTTCTGCTCGGATAAGAGGACTGCCCTTTTCTCCTTATATCCGCTCTTTCCCGCAATAGCGTCGTCAAGCTCCTTCCTGCAGCTTTCCTCATCGGGCTCGGTCATTGACCGGAGCTCATCCCTTAGCTCCTTTAAGCTTTTCCCGGCCGCCTCCTTTGAGGCATAATAGCTGCGGATCCCGGAGCTTATCTTCTCTTCCTCATCCGGAGAGAGCATAAGCTCCTCCGCCTCCTCTCTGGCAGAAAACCCGTTTTCTTTAAGAGCCGTTTCCGCAAGAGCCCCGGATTCCCTGCATTTTTCCTCTGATTTTTTCTCTTCCCTTACCGCGGCTTCAAGTGCGGCCTTTATCTCCGTATACGCGTTCTGGCTTTCCTTTTCCCTTTTAAGCAGCTCCTCTTTATTCCTGAGGAAAGCCTCCTCTTCATCCGAAAGCTCCTTTATTTTTTTGTCAAGCTCATTTAGTGACCCTATGTCAGGCACCAGATCCATTCTGAAGCCCTTGAGATATGCTTCCGCCTGTATTACCTTCTGTCCGGCCTTCTCCCGTTCCGCCTGCCTTTCTTCAAGGCTTCTCTTTGCCTTATCGCTTAAAGCCGTTTCCTCCTCCAGCTCCTTATACTTCCTGTCTCTTTTCTTCCTGATCCTGTCCACCTCAGCTTTTGACACCGTTTCACCGGATATGGCAGCCTTCTTCGGATGCTCCCTGCTCCCGCAGACCGGGCAGGGTTCTCCCTCTTTCAGTTCAGCCGCCAGCACCCCTGTTATCCCGGCGATATAGGAATTTAAGAGACCGGTATGCTCTGCTTCCAGAGACTCATATTCTCTCTTAAGCTCCACCGTCCTTTCGGCGTGTGCTTCATATTCCTTTTTTGCCGATACTTCCTCCCTGTCTGCTGCGGCCTTTATTTTTTCCGCGTCCTTAAGCCCCTTCTCCGCTTCCTCAAGTCCTTCATAAGCCTTTCTTTTTTCCTCATAGCGGATCATAAGCTTCCGGTTATTTTCAATTTCTTCCTCTTTCCCCTCATGTAGCTTCAGGTCCTCTGCCGCCTTCTCAGCCCGGCTTTTTTTCTCTTCCAGAAGGGCTTTGATCCCTGCCGTTTCCTTCCTTCTTTTCTTCAGTTCAGTCTCCGCTTCTCTCAGAACGGAAAGCAGGGATCGTACAGCCTCAGCTCTCTTCCCTTCCCTGAGCCTTATTTCCATAGCCCCGGTTTCCTCCTTTTTCTCCAATATGGCTTCCAATGCCCTTTCTGCCTTGTGGAGATCAGAAAAACGCTTTGTAAGGGAAAGAAGCTCCTGCTTTTCCCTTATCTCCTTATCGAAGTCCCGGCTCTCCGTTTCCCTGTCAAGTATCCTTATATTCTCCTTCTTTTCCACGATCAGATCCTGAAGCTCCGAAAGGCTTTCGCAGCCTTCCTCCCTGAGACTCCCGGCTATCCTTTCCCTTGATTCCTTCAGCCGGTTCCTCCGTTCCTCCGCCTCGTTATAAAAGGAGACTGCGATCTCCTGCCACCTTTCCTCTCCGAAGATACTGGTGAGTATCTTTTCCTTTTCCTCCGAGGTGGAGGTGAGAAGCCTTTCAAACTGTCCCTGCGGAAGGACTATAACCTGTCTGAACTGCTCATAGGGAAGACCCACTATCTCTGCGGCCTTCTCATTCAGATCCTTTTCCCTGGGGTTTTCAAGGATCGTCTGCCAGTCGCCGTTTTCATCCCTTTTCATAAGGTTATATGAGGGAGATAGATTCTTTCTCTTCCTTGAAAGTCTCCGTTCAAAGCAGTAATATTCCCCGTTATTCTCAAATTCAAATCTTACAAAGGTTGGAGTTTCAAAAGCCGCGGTACTGCAGCGTAAGGACTGAAAGTCATCCCTTCCGTGCCCGCTGCTCTTCCCGTAAAGCGCTTGCGTCATGGCGTCAAGTATCATGGTCTTTCCGGTGCCCGTCTTTCCGAATATCAGAAAGAGTCCGTTTTCCGAAAGCTCCGTAAAGTCCACTGTCTCATGCCCCGCATAGGGTCCGAATGCCTGAAATTCTATTTTTAAGGGTTTCATATGTTTACCTTTCGATTATCATCCTGAGGGCGGCATCTTTGTCATCCTGAGGGCAGCATCTTTGTCATCCTGAGGGCAGCATCTTTGTCATCCTGATGGCGGCATCTTCGTCATCCTGAGGGCGGCATCTTTGTCATCCTGAGGGCGGCATCTTTGTCATCCTGAGGGCGAAGCCCGAAGGATCTTTTTCCCTCCCTCAGTGAATACTCTTACCAACCGCCTCCCGGAACAGCTTCCGGATATGCTCCGTAGGCTCTTCACCCATAATATCCCGGCAGTACCTCGTAAAAACCTCTTCCGGATCCGTCCCGGCATTTTCAAATTCCTCTATTGTCATCGTGATCTTTGCATCCTCCTTTTCAAGTCCCTTTCCGGAAAGCTCCAGGAGGTTTCCGTACTTCTCCCTGAAGGCCGCCATGGCATCCATTCCCACAAAATGATCCGTTACCTCCAGCTTCACATAGCCCTGAAGTACCTCTTCATCAAAATCAGCCTTCATAAGCTCATCATAGCTGCCCCTTAAGGTCACCCTCTTATGAAGCTGCGGGATGGGTATTATCTTCCGTTCCATATTTGAAGTGTCGATCAGGGTGACGCTTTTTACCTGCTTTTCCTCCTTTCCGAAGGAATAAGTCATAAGTGAACCGCTGTATCTTAAGTTTTCCCTTATATCCTGAGGGCCGTGGAGATGCCCCAGAGCCACATAATCAAAGTCCTTAAACAGATCCGCGCTGACAGCGGCGGCTCTTCCGACCTCTGCGGCAATGTCACTTACGGAGGTTTCCGCGTCAATAATATAGGCATGCGAAAGAAGGATATTCTTTTTTCCTTTACGGAAACGCTCCCTGCAGCGGTCAAGAACCACCCTGTAGGCATCCTCCATGGAAACTGTCTCATCCGCCCTGTCCGGAAATACCGTCCGCACCTTATCCGTCGATATCCAGGGCAGAAGGTAGATATCCGTATCCTCACCCTCCACACGCTGAAGCTCTTTAGTCAGTGAACCCGCAATATACAGGCCGCTCCGCCTTAAAAGGGCACTGCATTGGGAGATACGCTCCGCCCCGTCATGATTACCCGCTATCATATACACCGGTATCCCCAGATCACCACAAATATGAGTGATCATCCGGTCGTAAAGCCTTATGGCGTCCTGAGATGCGATGCTCTTGTCAAAAACATCCCCGGCAATAAGTATGCCGTCCGCCTTTTCCTCCTCCGCGATCCTTATGATCCCGTTGACCGCGTATTCCTGATCAGATGAAAAAGACATTCCTCCCCGGAATGTCATTCCCAAATGCCAGTCTGATGTATGAATAAGTCTCATTTTATCCTGTCTTTCCTGCTTTAGCGTATGCCTTCTCTTCAAAGCTCTTATTATCCACGATAAATCTCTCATGGGTTCCTTCCGCGATCTTCCCGGCTTCATCAAATACCTCGGCGGAGAAAACCAGCCTCCTCCGGTCTACCTCCGTGAGCACCGTATCGCAGCTTACCTTCATCCCCACCGGAGTGGCGGAAAGATGTGAGATATCGAGCTTTGTCCCGACTGTTCCCTGTCCCTCATTCAAAAATCCTGAAATACTGTTTAATGCAGTATTCTCAATAAGAGCTGCAAGCGCCGGTGTGCCATACACCCTTAAAAGCCCGCTCCCGATCTTCGCCGCAGTCAGCTCTTCCGTTACGGTCTCTTCTCCATGCCCCTTTATGCCGGTATTTATGTCATTAATTTCCATTTCCCTCCTCCGTAGCAGCGGTCGCTTCTTCGCCCTCACTGTTCTCATCTTCATTCTTAGGTTTATTAAATTCCTCAGGTACGGTCCTCGGACCGCCTCCCGACGTATCGATGACCTCATCGGGTTCCATTATATTCGTAACTATGGCAGCATTGTCCGCTTCCATGGCGCCGAGGATCTCTCCCCTTGCATCGGGTCCGCAGGCCTTAAGTATCCGCGCAACGAGATAAGCATCACCGTCTGCGCCTGAGGACTGGACCATAACATTAAAGATCTCCGCAGCGTCCTTCGGCTTCATAGAAGAATAAGCCTTGGCGTATTCCTGAACCTTCTTATCCGTCTCTTCCTCCGCAACGACCTGCTTATAAAGGATCTGCGCATTGGCAGGCTCTATCTGCTCATAAAACTTCTGATATTCTGAAGGATCAGGAGCCTTGTCGGAAAAGACCACCTCATTATAAAACTCATCCTTGATCTTCTCGAACTCCACCTGGTTATTTTCAAAGGTGCGGAGACGGTCGATCTCCTTCTGCAGCTCATCATTGGCAAGTCTAAGGTCGTTATTTGCCTGCTGTGCATCCGTAAGCTGGTTCTCCAGCTCCTTTATCCTTGACACCGCAGAATCCACATCCGTATAGCCGCCCTCGATCTCTTCCGTACCAAAGCCGTTTCCTTCAACATTGGGATTATAGCCCGGCAGAACCCTGTTCACTATGGGAACGTCCTTTAGAACCGGGGTCAGGACACCCGAACCAAAGCCGCCAACATCAAGCTTCACCAGAAGTCCGAGTATCGCCAGCCAGATAAGTACGATAAAGAGCGTGACCAGGATTATTGACAGGGCACCCGACTCCTCCTCGTCATTAATCTCGTCATTTCCCTTTTTCTTGTCGCTTTCTTTTAAGTTTCCTGCTCCCTGCTCCGCAGGAAGGTTATTTGAATCTGCCATTACTGAATCTTTTGCCCATAAGTATAGCTTGTGAGTTCGTCGATCGTTTTACTCTCTGCGGCGGCCTCTTCCCTGAGAAACCTTTCAAAGGCCTTCTCCCTTAGCTTCTCCTGAGCCTTTCTCTCCTTCATAACGTTTTCAAGCTCCCTCCGCCTAAGCTCCAGAATCTTTTTTTCCCTTTTTATCTTCTCCTCCGAACGGACTATATCCTCTGCACAGAGACGCCGGCTCAGGTCATTATTCTGTATTTCCAGAAGATCCAGTGAATCCTTTCTGAGTCTCTTTGCCTCCTCTTCAAGAGCGGCCTTTCTTTCAAGGAGCAGCTCCTTCGCTCTCTCCGCCTCATTAAGGACCATTCTCTGCTGCGCAAAGCGCATCTCTGCCTGGGTCTCGAGCTTTTCTTTCAAATTTAGGATGTTCTGCATCCTGAACTTAAATCTCGCCATTTCACCTAACCCCGATCACCTGTGTTTCTACAGCACCCTCTGTTATCCTGCGGCCTTCAGTCCAAAGGACAACCGGCTTCACGAGCCACCCACTTCTACAGCTGCCCCCGGTTCCTCAAAAACCTCCTTCAGCTTTTGCAATGTCTCTTCAAAGGTAAACTTTGCATCCGTTGTCTGCATCAGAAACTCGTTTATGGTATCGATCTTCTGTATGGCATAGTCTATCTTCGGGTTTGAACCCTTCTGGTAAGCTCCGATATTTATCAGATCTTCGGCCTCCTGATAGGTAGCCATCACATTCTTCATTTTTCCCGCAAGAGACTTATGCTCCTTATCCGCGATCTGGCTCATACATCTCGATATGCTCTGGAGAACATCTATTGCCGGATAGTGATTCTGCTGGGCGATCCTGCGGTTAAGCATAATGTGTCCGTCAAGGATCGAACGGGCTGTGTCAGTGATCGGTTCATTAAAATCATCCCCGTCCACAAGCACGGTATAAAGGCCCGTGATGGATCCGGTCTTTCCGTTCCCGGCTCTTTCAAGGAGCTTCGGCATCTCTGAATAAACCGAGGGCGGATATCCTCTTGTAACCGGAGGCTCTCCGCTGGCAAGCCCTATCTCCCTTTGAGCCATGGAGAAACGTGTCAATGAATCCATCATTAGGAGCACATCCCTGCCCTGATCCCTGAAGTACTCCGCTATGGCGGTAGCTGTCTTTGCGGCCTTATTTCTCTCAAGCGCCGGCCTGTCCGAGGTGGCAACAACGACAACAGACCGTTTCATTCCTTCCTCACCGAGATCCCTCTCAACGAATTCCCGGACTTCCCTGCCCCGCTCTCCGATAAGGGCGATCACGTTAATATCCGCTTTTGTATTTCTGGCAAACATACCCATAAGGGTACTCTTTCCAACGCCGGAGCCTGCGAAGATACCGACTCTCTGCCCCTTGCCTATGGTCATCAGGCCGTCCACGGCCTTGACTCCAAGGGGCAGAACCTCGTTTATTATAACCCGGTCCATAGGATCCGGAGGCTCTGCTTCGACAGAATACTCCCGTCCCCCGTATATCACGGAGCCGTCTGTAGGCCGTCCCAGGCCGTCCAGGGTCTTTCCCAGGAGATCATCACTTACGGTAACGGTCAGAGTGTGACCCAGGTTTTCAACCGTGCATCCCGCCCCGATACCGTCTGTTTTGTCATAGGGCATAAGCTGGGTCTTGCTGTCCTTGAAGCCCACGACCTCAGCCATAATGGGTGCCTTTGTGCTGTCCTCCGGAATGATCCTGCAGATATCCGCAAGGAGAGCATCCGGCCCTAAGGACTCTATGGTAAGCCCCACCACATTCACAACCTTGCCGAGCTTTTTATAAAAGCTCTGCCCCAAAACCTTTTTGTATTTTGAAAAATCAATTACGGGCTCAACCACTGATACTATTTCTCCCTGTATCTGTCTTTCCTGACATCCTGTGAGTGCGGGGCACTGCCGCGCATGGCTGTCCGATGGCAGCCGTGCACCGCACGGCTAAACGCCATTCAAAATGTGCCACTGGCACATTTTGCAATACTTACCCGAAAAACTAAATGACCAAAAATAAACCTGTTTTTGGTCATGTGTCCACTGGACATTTTTCCTTCCTGAGCGCAGTTCCCTGTCATCCTGAGCGCAGTTCCTTGTCATCCTGAGCGCAGTTCCTTGTCACCCTGAGCGCAGTTCCTTGTCATCCTGAGCGCAGCGAAGGATCTTTCACCCGGGAGCAAAGATTCTTCGGGCTTCGCCCTCAGAATGACATAATCGCCGCCTTTCCATCAGTCCTTCTGGTCGCTTGTATAGGACAGGAGCCTTAATTCCCTCTTTAATCCTGCAAGCTGGGTCTCAAGGGAGCAGTCAAAGATCCCGCCGCCCGTCTCTATAAAACATTCGTTGCTCTTTAATGTCATATCCTCAACTATCTCAACATCACCGGCAGCGGTTATCCCGGAAAGAAGCTCCTCCTTCTGCATGGAGACAAAGCCATAGTCATCCTTTGATACATGGATGATAAAGCCCTCGTTACCCTCAACCTTTCTCACCGCGTCCTGGATCAGATGAAAGATAATATCCTTTGAGTCCGAAAAATTCACATGGATTATATGCTCATAAATATCTGTCAGCGTATCGATGAACATCGGTTCCAGCTCATCGATCTTCTGCCGGTATTCATTTTCGAGGCTCTCTATCCTGTCCTGGTACTCGGCCTTTATTGCCTCCGCTTCCTGCATTCCGGCATTGTAGCCCTCATCATGTCCCGCGCTGTAGCCCTCGTTTTTGGCATTCTCCAGGGTTGCGGCTGCGTTCTGCTCTGCATCACTTAAAATGGCCTGTGCCTGTTCATTGGCCTCAGCAACTATACTTTCTGCCTCAGCCCTTGCGGCTGAGAGCATTTCCTCACTGATCCCGGCCGGGGGCGGTGTAGGTTCCTCACTTTTCAAGACATTAGAGGGAGCCTCGGCATCCGCCTCTTCTCCCTCTTCCTGTTCTCCAACAAGCATTTCGACCCTGTCTGCCACAATGCCTTCCGTGAATTCATCAAATCCGCCGGAATCATTTCCGTACTCTGCCGGGGGCGGTGTACTTATGATCTCCTCCATTTTGTCCTGGACGAGTCTGTTTGAATCTATAATAAGCTTTTCCGAACCCTCTACCTTGACAAAGGCCCGTTTTATCATATTAGACAATTATCTCGTCTCCTCCGCCTCTGGAAATAACGATCTCGGCAGAATCTTCCAGCTTTCTGATGATATTTACGACCTTCTGCTGGGCTTCTTCGACGTCCTTCATACGAACGGGACCCATAAAGTCCATATCTTCCTTTATCATAGCTGCCAGACGCTTGGAAAGGTTTCTGAAGATGGCAGTCTGTACTTCTTCATTGGCGCCCTTAAGGGCAAGTGCCAGGTCGCTGTTCTCAACATCCCTGAGCACACGCTGGATAGCACGGTCGTCCAGAAGAAGGATATCCTCGAATACGAACATCTTCTTCCTGATCTCGTCCGCAAGCTCAGGCTCGTCTATCTCCAGAGTCTCCATTATATGCTTTTCTGTCGCACGATCTACCGTATTCAGGATCTCAACTATGGCATCAACACCACCGACAATTGTATAATCCTGGTTTACAAGGGATGCAAGCTTTGATTCCAAGGCCTTCTCCACCTCTTTTATGACGTCCGGACTCGTCCTGTCCATCTTCGCAATACGTCTCGCCACATCGGCCTGTTTGTCCGGAGGCAGAGCCCCGATGATCATTGCAGACTGCGCAGGATTAAGGTAGGACAGGATAAGGGCGATAGTCTGTGGATGCTCTTCCTGTATAAAGTTCAGAAGCTGGGAAGGATCCGTCTTTCTCACAAACTCAAAGGGCTTAACCTGCAGCGATGCGGTAAGTCTGGAAATAACATCTACGGCCTTCTCCGGTCCCAGAGCCTGCTCCAGAAGCTCCTTAGCATAGCCGATACCACCCTCCGCAATATATTGCTGCGCAAGGCATACCTGGTAGAATTCATTGATAACAGCCTCCTTGACCTGGGGCGTTATCGACCTGGTATTGGCAATCTCCAGTGTTAATTCTTCTATTTCTTCTTCTTTCAGGTGCTGAAATATCTTGGAAGATTTTTCCGGTCCAAGTGCAATAAGGAGAACCGCCGCCTTCTGCGTCCCCGTAAGCCCTGCCGCCGCGCTGGTATCCATCTTATTCGCGCCGGGTGCAGCTGCGGGAAACGACCCCGCGGCCTCAGCAGGCAGAGTTTTTTCGGCTGCCGCCATTACAACTTACCCCCATTCATCCGAAAGCCAGTTTCTCAAAAGTACTGCTGCAGCTTCGGGATTATTATCAACAAAACTCTCGATCAAAAGTCTGGCATCTGACTTCTGCTCCTCCAGGTCGATATCCTCAAGGGACGCTTCCTGGGTACTTGCCAGAAGGTCACCCAGCTGAATCTCGTCCTGAGGCTCCTCCATGGCATTCTCTCCCCTCATGGATCTGATCACAACAAAGGCAAGGAGTCCGAGGATCAGGACGATAAGACCTATCATAAGTATGGTCTGCCAGTCGGGAAGGTTACTCTCGGCAGGCACAAACACCGGCTCCTGGAATGCAACTATCTGGATATTGGCTGCAGGTATCCCCGTGGCCATGGAAACCACGTTCCTCACATCCTCGTCAACCTCCAGCTTGGTGAGATCACTGTTCTCTGCCTGGAAGGCCTCAAAGGTGGTTCCGTCCAGAAGGCCCTGAGCCTGCATTTCATCCTCATTATAGATCACATACCTGATGGCGGTTATTCCGATAGAGCTGGTATCATACTCTATCGCTCCGCCGCCGCCTGTGGTATGGGTTATTGTCTCATTCGGAAGATAATCCCTACTGGTCTCATCTGTAGTGGTGGTGGAATTTCCGTTATCAGCGTAAACATAGGTATTGTCTCCGTTGGTATCGGTTCCCGGCACCTGTCCGTTTGTGTTCTCAGCAGTCTGTGAGTAGGTATCCTGATGGGAAAGTACTCCCTGATCCTGTCCTTCAGCCGGAGTATAGGTGTGCTCCGTGGTCTCTATATCATTCCAGTTCAGATTCAGGTTCGGAACCACCTGGACGGAATCGTAGATCTTCGCACCTACCAGCGCATCCCTTATCTGGCTCTCAACAAGCTGATCATACTTCTGCTTATAGGAAAGCCTGCTGGATGCGGCTCCCGCACCGGTGGATGAGGAGGTGTCCTCCCCTGAAAAGAGCATATTCCCCTTGGAGTCCATTATGACTATGTTCTCTGTGGTGGCGTTTCCTATGGCTGTCGCCATGAATCTGGCAAGCCCCGCTGCTATATCATCGGTCATAGCCTCCGGATTATCAAGCACGAGCATAGCACTGGCATAGTTCTCCCGGTGCTCCGAAAGGAGCGTCCCGTCATTATCCGGAATGCTCAGGTTCACCGTTGCGCTCTTGATATTTTCCTGGGTTTCCAGATCATTCTCTATATTCTTTTCCAGATAGAGCTGGTATCTCTTCTCCTTGTCGGTTTCCGTACTGGAGAAGCCGCCGGAAAATACATTGGAGATATCATATCCTTCAGCCGGGATATTATTGGCACCGAGAAGTATATTCGCATCGCTCAGCTGCTTCTTGTTGATCGAAATGGTCAGACCGTCATCGCTGATCTTGTAGTCCATACCGTTTTCATCCAGAAGATCCCGTATCTGGGCTGTCTGGGCGGTATCCTCCGCAACCGCCAGTACCGCATACTTAGGTGCCGAAACCGTCCAGATAAGAACGGTAATGGCAACAACCACCGCTGCACCAACGGAAATTATCAGTGTCTTCTGCTTTGTGCTGAACCTGTTCCACCACTCTAGGAACCGGTCAAGTAATTGTCTGAGTCGTTCCTGCATTTATGTGTCCTTTGTACATTGTCATTCTAAACGCATCTTGTCATTCTGAGCGCACATTGTCATTCTGAGCGCATCTTGTCATTCTGAGCGCACATTGTCATTCTGAGTGCATCTTGTCATTCTGAGCGCACATTGTCATTCTGAGCGCACATTGTCATTCTGAGCGCACATTGTCATTCTGAGGAGCGTAGCCTCTGTCATCCTGAGGAGCGCAGCCTCTGTCATCCTGAGGAGCGCAGCGACGAAGGATCTTTTTGTCGCCGTGTCGTCATTCCTCACAGTACTTTGTTTCTTCCGGTACAACCAACATTTTCACGCGTTGCGTGAAAATGTCGCCTTGACGTCAGTCCTTCGGACTGATGTCATATGTCGCCTTGTCGTCATTCCTCACAGTACTTTATTTCTTCCGGTATAACCAACATTTTCACGCGTTGCGTGAAAATGTCGCCGTGACGTCAGTCCTTCGGACTGATGTCATATGTCGCCTTGTCAGCATTTTCTCTTCGAGAAAATGCTGACTAAATCTGCATCTGCATGATTTCTCTGTAGGCTTCGATGAAGCGGTCCCGGAGGGCTACCGTGTATTGTAAGGAAGCCTGGGCCTTCGCCTGGGCAATAGCCAGATCATGGGTATTCTCCGTGAGTCCCAGTGCCAGCTTTACCTCCTCGTCCTCCTGGTCCTGCAGATAGGAATTGGTCTCATTTATCTGGTTCACGGCACTCTGAAGAAAGCCTCCGAAATTCCCTGAATCGGCAATCCTTCCGTTTCCGGTTCTTAAGGCCGCATCCTCAATGGCGTCACTCGTTACGTTATATAATTTTGTAATGTCCATATGCGTCTCCAAAGATCAATAAGCGGTTATCCCGGGAATCATCCTTTATCAGGCCTTGCCAATGGTCAGCCCCTGCTGTGCGATAGCCTTTGACGTTGTAAAGGCCGTTGCATTCGCCTCGTAAGCGCGGCTGGCATCTATAAGGTTGGTCATCTCCGTGATGGTATTCACATTTGGATAGAGTACATAACCGTTCTCATCCGCATCGGGGTGAGCCGGATCATAAACCATCTTGTACTCGGAATGCGTGTCATTATAGATCCCGCCGACCTTCACCCCCGCCAGATTTGACTGGGCATACTTGCTCTGATTTGAGGCAAGTATGGAATTGAAAGATGGCTCCGGATTATTCTTTGTCTCGAAAGTGACTACCTTTCTGGTATAGGGATCACCGTTACTGGTTCTGGTTGTATTGGCATTCGCTATATTCTCGGAGATCACATCCATACGGAGTCTCTCCGCGGTAAGACCCGATGCGTTTATGCCAAAGCTGTCAAATACTCCCATTATATTTCCTCCCCTCTTACTTCTGCGTCACGGAACGGATATTCTGGAATTCCGCCGTGATGCTCTGGGTAAGGCCGTTATACAAAATATTATTCTTTGCAAGCTCGGCATTTTCAGTATCTATGTCCACATTATTACCGTCCAGTCTGTAGGAATAGCCTTCAGAATCGGTGTACTGCTTACCCCGCAGGCGGTCCATCCTTATGGATCCCACCTTGTCATCCAGGCTCTCGAATCTCGAGTGCCTTAAGGCTTCCTCCAGATTTGCGGCGAAAGAAACATCCTGTCTCTTATAGCCGGGTGTATCAATATTTGCCAGGTTATTGGCAATGGCTTTATTCCGTAAAGCCGAAGCGTCGGCAGCCTTGTCGAGCACATTGATATAATCATATATATCGGTTTTTACCATGTCGCACGCCTCCTTTTTAGGAATCAATCTTATGCCATCATAAACCGTAGCCCCGATCCGGTACTACCATAATGACAATTATTCATCTATAATTATAAGGCAAAATACACAAAAGTCAAAGGATGGAAAGAATGGCTTCACACCCCTTTATACTGCTGTTTTACGCTGTTTCCGGCTTCCTGAACACGTTGATGGGCATCTTTCATAAAAAAACAACGGAAAATAATTATAAGATAAATAAATCTTATACTTCTTCCCGGGAAAACGTATTCATTGAGGATCAGAATGAAGAAAAGAATCTTAGATACGGCTCGAAAAGCTTTGCACATTCGGGCTGCGGGACAGCTGCTGTATACAATGCACTGCTGCTTCTCGGTAAACCTCAGCCGCTCGCTGAAATAATCCGTCATTTTGAGGGACACGGAGCCTCCTTCTTTGCAGCCTTCGGCACTGCACCCCAGGCCGCAGCGAAATATTTACGAAGCCTCGGCTTTTTTGTGGAAAATACCTCAAACAGGAAAAAATTTAAGGAGCTTGCAGAATGCTCGGATGTGATGATATTTACGGTAATGAATAACCGCCGCAGCTTAAGACGCATGCTGCACATGATGTGTATAGAACGGATCCCGGACGTTCCTTCCGCTTCCCCGGCGTCCGGCGCGGACAGACATTCTGCTTCCCTTTCCTCCGGAGTGGACAGCACCGAAACCTGTCAGGCATCCCCCCGTTTCATCGTCCATAATTCCCATAGAAGATCCGAGAATTATGTAAACTTTGATGAAATGATGTCTAATCTTGGCGACGGCGACGGCCTTGCCGATGGCGTGTACATGGTGGGGGTCAGGAAATGTTGACCTGACCTGCTTTAGCTTATATGCCTGTAAATTCTTCCACTGCATTATCAAGTCCAGATTCTTTAACTGCAACACCTCCCTCCTTCATCAGATGCCTGACTGATAAAAAAAGACAAAACAAAAAAAGCAGAGGGCAATCATCCTCTGCTAATCACTTAATCTTTTTATAAGTCATATTCTTTCAATTATCGCTATCCGCAGCCTTGTATTTCCTTCCACAGCCTTTCATTCTACAACAGATCCCGTTTCGCATATTGTTCTAATTCTCATGCAATCGGTTCAAGAGCAGTATTCCTTTGTTAAACTCGCAAACGCTTCGCTTTTTGCTCGTTATAAAATCGCTGCTGACGCAGCTCTCCGGGTACGGGGCTTATAACCCCGCACCCGAAATCAAGATATTCCCACCACCTAAAGGTGGTGGGTTATCTTGATTATTTTATATATTCATTAAAAAACGGAAGTGCGAGGGAGATATACGCCTGTCTCGCGTTTATTATCCCACGCCTTAAAAGCCTGTCCCTGTAAACAGAGTAATTTCCCGGTTTGTCCATAAGCGCCGTTATTTCACTCCGTTTGTACTCCTCCTTATCCGTAAGAAGACGCGCCATTTCCCGAATTCCGATGCAAATACTACCATGCCCGGAGTCTTTGAAACCTCATCAATTCCTATCATTATTTTCTTTTTCTGTCCCGCTGCTTCCTGGATCAGACGATCCAGCTCTGCACCTATATCGAAGATCTTTTCAGATTTTTGTTCCGATATTCCGATATCTGCCCCGCTCCCCAAAAAATTGGCTGAAACAGTTAAGCCCGTTTCGCTTTCTTTCTTTTTGATAAGGAGCTCCATATAAAGCATTGAGGCAAATTGCATAAGCATATCCCAGTTTTCCCGGATCCTCTGACCCCGGTTATCTTATATACTGACTCCGACGGGACATCATAGCTGAAATTCTCGATTATCTCCTCTGTCTGGGAGGTTGGAATATATGTATAGTCCGGTATTTTGCTGAATGTGGTGGTAAAAGGATTCTGCATTTTATACTTTTTTATACTTTTTTCAAGACGAAGCTCCCTTCCCGCTTTCTCCGCCGGGAGGGTTTCCCTTACCCTCCCCGGGCTTACCCTGCGGTGGGTTTCCCTGCGGCGGGTTTCCCTTTCCTTCCGGCGGGTTTCCCTGCGGTGGGTTGCCTTTTCCCGGCAGCCCGTTGCGGGAAATGCTTCCCCCTTCAGGCGGGTTTCCCTGCGGCGGGTTTCCCTGTCCCGGCATTCCGTTACGGGAAATGCTTCCCCCTTCAGGCGGGTTTCCTTTTCCTTCCGGCGGGTTTCCCTGTCCCGGCATTCCGTTACGGGAAACTCCGCTCTCGCTCTTTATTTCGATTGCTTCGCCGCTATACTCCGAGTCCTCGTTATACTCATCACCGTCAATATAGAGCTTATGACCGTTAAGGTCTATAGCGCCAAGATCAGCGGTAAGGGAGCTTATATAGGAATCAGCGGTGAGAGTCCATTTAGAGCCGTCTTTAAGCTCCACATATACGTCCCCGGCCTTTCCGCCGGCATTTACAGCTCCCACAAACTCGGAACCGTCTGAAAGATACATATTCAGTATAGATATGTCATCTACTATGATATCTCCGTTTATCTTCTGTCCGTCGGCATAGAGATTCACTTTTCCGCCGTTTGAGCCTTCGTTACCCCAGCCAGCCGCAGCAGCTCTCAGGAAGGCTCCGCCTCCCCGGTTTGAGATATCCGCATTTTTTAAGCTTATGTCCGCTACAGTATTATTTACGAAGAATACATCACCGCTCATATTAGTAAGGCTTCCGCCGTTCATGGTAAATTCGGCCTTTCCCTGATCGGCATCACCCGACATTGACTGATATATCATCACCGCCTTGAAATTATCCGACTTGTCGCTGTTATGCTTATTATTGTCTGCGGTAAGCTTCACATTATTCAGGGTTACGCTGTTCTTTCCTTCCACCACGACCCCCTCGGATGCGGTGGAATTAAGCACTGCGTCATTTACCGTGATATCTGCAGTGGAGTAAACCGCCGGCGATCCGCTGCCATCCGCAGAGTAGCTTCCTCCGGTCACGTTGACCGTTCCGCCTCCCCTGTCCGAACGTATGGCGGCAGAGGAATTTCCGGTGGTGTGAACGGTAAGGTTATCAGCATTCATGGTGCCTCCACCGGTGGTCATTATTCCGCCGGAGCAGTTACCGTCAGTAAGTATCACCGAGTCCGAGATATTAACGGTGGTCCCCTCTCCGTAGCTGAATACGGCGTTTGCGTGGGTGCCGCTTGTATTAACCGAGATATTGCTTAGGTCAAGAGTGGCGCCGTTTGTTGCAAATACTGCGGAATTCTCACCGTAGAAATCGGCTTCGTCGCCCTCGGAGTCACCGGTTTTCTGAATCTTTACCTCACTGTATGAAACGGCGTCCCCGTCTGCTGTTATTACATGCTCACCGTCAGCAGAGCTTTCCATTACCTCATAAGCATCACTATCCTTAAGATCTTCAGTAACACTATCCTCCGTGCTTTCCGCGGCAGCATCCGTCTTCAGTCCGGTATCCGTTCTGATGGCTGCAGTTGAAGGAAGCCTTCCATCAGCACAGGCAGTACCCGCTGTGCTCGCAAATAATATCACTGTTGCAAGAAGTGCAGCATTTTTCCTGATTCTTTCTCTACTCATTATCCGACCTCGACTTTCTGAATTCTATATTGTCGTATATTACTACTAATTAAAGATCCTTCGGGCCTTGACACCAGTCCGAAGGACTGATGTTACGGCGACATCTTTGAGCGGAAGCGAAAAGATGTTGGCATAAAGGCTTGGAAAGATCCTTCAATGTCACGGAGCAGCTTCGCCCCGACAAAAGCAATGATATCGAAAGAATCTGTTTAAAAAATGTTTGAATTGTGTCTTTTTTGTGTGCGGTACTAAAACATTGCTTACTGCATAAGTCTTATGCAGCCCGTTTTGTCAATCCCCGGCCGTATAGAGAATCCCATTTTGAGCAGATCATCTCCTTTTTTACACTATATTCTGCTCTTTTGGAACGCTGTAAAAGACCCGGAAGAAATTCTGCCTTCCGGGTCTTATTCTCTGAATCTATGAATGTGATTGAATGAATTTCATAAACCACCTGCGGTGCCGCAGGCAGCTGTTTCAAAATAGTTATGCGCTTTCTATGTTTCTCGTGGCGATAACGTCAACTCCCGTGCCTGCAACATTGCTTACTACAACATCACCTATATGCTTCGGAGCTGTTACGTCGGCAGCATCGATATCCTTCATAACCTCGAAGATCTTGTCCTTCGGGATATCGTTCTTCGTCTTAACGGAAAGACGGGGCTTGTCGCCGCCCTTTATCACAACCGTACTGGTCACGATACGTGTGGGGTTCGTAACCTCCTTACGGGCGTAGATATCGCCCTTCTGGCAGGTATTGCCCTCTACGCTTATTACTTCGCCTTTTTCCATCTGAACCGTTATCAGACACCCCATGGGGCAGCCGATACAGGTAAGTTCTTTTGTAGTCATCTCTCTGCCTCCTTATTCCTTCTCTATCTTTATGGTAATAGTCTTGAGATCCGGGTATTCTGAAAGCTTCTTCTTCTGGAGTATAACCTGTTCCATCTCACCGGGAGCCATGATCCTCTTCTGATTATGCATCACGCGCTCATCATCAAAGTAAACGCTTACATAGGAATCCTGGAAGACTGCGCCAACGCGGAAGCGTACAGTAAGGAGATCGTCCATCCTGTCTGTGTCCAGAGTGCAGGGAACGGTATAGCGCGCGCCCTCTGTGGCAACAAGCTTAATAGGCTCCTTGTCGCTCTTCTTCTCACCCTCCTTAACGAACTTCGATGCGTTTTCTCCGGCTTTCTTTGCTTCCTCGGAAACAAAGTCAACCAGATCGTGAACATGAAGCACGTTTCCGCAGGCAAATACGCCGGGGATACTGGTTTCCAGGGACTCATTCACAACAGGTCCGCTGGTAACGGGGTTAAGCTCTACGCCTGCGCTCTTTGAAAGCTCGTTCTCCGGGATAAGTCCGCAGGAGAGAAGGAGGGTGTCACAGGTGTATCTCTCCTCCGTACCGGGGATAGGCTTCATATCGGGGCCAACCTTTGCAATGGTTACCGCGGAAACCCTTTCCTTACCCTCGATGTCAACAACGGTATGTGAAAGCTTAAGAGGGATGCCGAAGTCATCAAGACACTGAACGATATTTCTCTTCAAGCCTCCTGAGAAGGGCAGAAGCTCTGCAACAACCTTTACCTTTGCGCCTTCAAGCGTCATACGGCGTGCCATAATGAGTCCGATATCACCGGATCCGAGGATCACAACCTCACGTCCCGGCATGTAGCCCTCGATATTAACAAGGCGCTGAGCCGTACCTGCAGAAAAGATGCCTGCAGGTCTGTAGCCCGGAATATTCAAGGCTCCTCTCGGCCTCTCACGGCAGCCCATTGCGAGGATAACTGCTCCGGCCTTGATCTCAAACATTCCGTCGGTCTTGTTCATAGCGGTAACAACCCGGTCAGGAGAGATATCCATAACCATGGTATTAAGCTTATATTCGATCTTCTCGTCAAATACCTGCTTCATGAAGCGGTATGCATACTCGGGACCGGTAAGCTCCTCCTTGAAGGTATGGAGTCCGAAGCCGTTATGAATGCACTGATTAAGGATGCCTCCCAGCTCATGGTCACGTTCAAGGATGAGGATCGACTGTGTTCCGGCTTCTCTTGCCGCTACTGCAGCTGCAAGACCCGCAGGACCTCCGCCTACGATAACAATATCATAAGTCATCATTATGCTTCTCCTCCTTTCCCGGCCTTTGTACGCTCAGGAGCGATCACTGACTTGCCTCCGCTCTTCGTGATCTTCTCAATGGGAATACCAAGCTCGCGGTTTATTATCTCCATTACTCTCGGTGAGCAGAAGCCTGCCTGGCATCTTCCCATTCCGGCTCTGGTACGCCTCTTCACACCGTCAAGTGAACGTGCCCCGAGAGGACGCCTAATAGCATCAAGTATCTCGCCCTCGGAAATGGACTCACAGCGGCAGATGATCTGTCCGTATGCGGGCTCCTTCTTGATGAGCTCGTTTCTCTCTTCTACCGACATATTGGAAGGATTCAGTATGCCCTTTCTCTTTCCGTTCCAGTTTGCCTTCTTTGCGGGCTTTGCAAGGTCACAGACGATACCTGCAACCATCCTTCCGATGGCAGGGCTCGATGTAAGTCCCGGTGACTCGATACCCGCGCAGTCAATGAAACCCGGAGCCTCCTTAACTTCGCCGATAACGAATTCGTGGTTGTCCTCATGGGCACGGAGTCCAGCGAAGCTTGTGATGACCTTTCTCGCAACGGGAAGGTTCTTTACATGCATTCCGGCCTTTTCGATAAGGTCGTTGATGCCGGCAGCCGTTGTTGCCGTAGCCTCCTTGTCCTCTATGTCTATGGCCGTGGGTCCTACTATAAGGTTTCCGTGTATGGTCGGTGAAACCAGCACGCCCTTACCGAGCTTGGTGGGCTGGGGGAATATGGTCTTTGAAACGAGATTTCCCACTTCCTTGTCGAGAAGGCAGTAATCACCGCGTCTCGGTGTGATGTGGATCTTCTTGTCCGCAACCATATTGTGGAATACGTCGGAATAAATGCCTGCTGCATTTACAACATACTTTGTCTTGTATTCGCCGTTATTTGTGCGGATATGCCAGATTCCGTCTTCGTCACGCTTTAATGTCTCGGCCTCCGTATTAAAGAAGAAATCAACGCCGTTCATAGCTGCATTCTCGGCCATTGCGATATTCAGCATGAAAGGGCAGATGATCCCGCCTGTGGGAGCATAGAGAGCAGCGCAGGCCTCGTCCGCAAGGTTGGGCTCCATCTTGTGAAGCTCCTCCTTATCAAGCAGCCTCAGCTCCTTGACACCGTTTGCAATACCCCTGTCATAAAGCTCCTGAAGTCCGCCTTTTTCCTCCTCATGAATGCAGACTACCAAAGAACCGTTTCTCTCGAAGGGGATGTCAAGGTCTTCAGCCAGCTGACCCATCATCTCATTTCCTTCTACATTGAGCTTGGCCATAAGTGATCCCTCGGCTGCGTCAAAGCCGGCATGCACAATGGCACTGTTTGCCTTACTTGTTCCGGAGCAGACATCCTCGCCCTTTTCAAGCACACAGACGTTCAGGTCATACTTTGAAAGCTCACGGGCTGTGGCACTTCCGCTGACGCCTGCTCCGATTATGATACAATCGTAGGTCATAGTCATTCCTTTCTTAAATTACAACACCTTTTTAAAAAACGGCAACAGAGCCTGATGCTTCCGTCGCCGTTTTTCTCCACTCAATCAGCAATCAATATTTGATTTTACCAAAAATAACCAAACCTCATCCAACGAATACTGCCATATGAAGGAGAGATGCTACGATACCGCCGCAGATAGGTGCGATAAGGGGTATCCAGCCATAGCCCCAGTTGGGATCCTTGTTGCCCTTATTAGGTCCGAGAAGCTGATAAGCAAAACGGGGAGCTGAATCTCTTGCAGCATTCATTGCGTATCCGGTAAGTCCTCCGAAGGAAGCACCGCAAGCTACGATTACGCCGTAAACGAGAACCCAGGAAAGTCCTGAATCGCCGCAGTTGGCGGGAATAGAAGCAAGTGTGAATACAAGGATGAAGGTAGCAACGAACTCTGAAAGGAAGTTGAGTCCGGGATTCGGGATGGACGGTCCTGTGCAGAAGCATCCGCGAACAGTAGCGTCATCATCTGTAGCCTTAATGTGATCTGCAAAGAGAACCATAAGGATAGCTGCGCCTACGAAGCCGCCGAGCATCTGGGCGATGATATAGCCGGGAACGAGATTCCAGGCAAGACCGCCACGGATAGCAGCGCCAATGGTAACAGCGGGATTAAAGTGAGCACCTGACATTGCACCAAAGGTGAATGCGGGAACCATAACTGCCATTCCCCATCCGATAAGGATGTAAACAGCTCCACCACCCTTAAATCCTGACTTCTCAAGATTAACGTTGCAGCATACACCGTCTCCGAGGAGAACCAGTATAGCAGTTCCAATGAATTCAGCAATATAAGCCTGCATAAACTAAAACCTCCTTTTTTGAAAAAATTATCCGGCCTGCCCATTCAGGCCTTCGTTTTCTGTCTCCGCCGGAGACATCAGGCACTCCGGCGGAAACAGTTAAAACCTTTGATTAAATTACTTTGCCCATCCGAGGGTTGTCTTAACAGCCTTCTTCCAGCCCTTGAGCTTCTCATCACGTGCAGCCGCATCCATATTGGGCTCGAATTCCTTGTCGATAGCCCAGTTCTTGATAACGTCTTCCTTGCTTGACCAGAAGCCAACTGCCAGACCTGCGAGATAGGAAGCACCCATAGCTGTGGTCTCAACACAAACGGGACGATGTACGGGAGCATTGATGATGTCTGACTGGAACTGCATAAGGAAGTTATTCTTGCAGGCGCCGCCGTCAACCTTAAGGGCATTGAGCTTGATGCCTGATCCTTCTTCCATAGCACCGAGAACATCATAGGTCTGAAGTGCAAGAGACTCCAGTGTTGCACGGATGATGTGCTTCTTGTTTACGCCACGGGTAAGGCCTGTGATAGCGCCGCGTGCGTAGGGATCCCAATAGGGAGCGCCAAGTCCTGTGAATGCAGGAACAACATAACATCCGTTGGTATCCTCAACCTGGGTTGCAAAGTATTCTGAATCCGGTGAAGTATCAATAAGCTTAACCTCGTCACGGAGCCACTGGATAGCTGCGCCGGCAACGAAAATGGATCCTTCAAGTGCGTACTCAACCTTGCCGTCAAGTCCCCAGGCAATAGTTGTAAGAAGTCCGTTGTTCGGGAACTTGGGCTTTGTGCCGATATTCATAAGCATGAAGCAGCCTGTTCCGTAGGTGTTCTTTGCCATTCCGGACTCGAAACAGGTCTGTCCGAAGAGAGCTGCCTGCTGGTCGCCTGCTACGCCTGCGATCTTGATGGGGCCGCCGAAGAACTCGGGATCTGCTTCACCGTACTCTGTGCTGCTCGAAGGAAGTGCCTTCGGAAGAACGCTCATGGGGATCTCAAGCTGCTTGCAGAGCTCCTCATCCCACTCACAGGTATTGATATTGAAGATCATTGTCCTGGAAGCATTTGAGAAGTCGGTTGCGTGAACCCTTCCCTTTGTCAGCTTGTAGATAAGCCATGTATCAACGGTACCGAAGCAAAGCTCGCCCTTCTCTGCTCTTTCACGAACACCTTCAACATTATTAAGTATCCAGCGAAGCTTCGTGCCTGAGAAGTAGGGGTCAAATACGAGACCGGTCTTGTTGTACGCCTGATTGTCGATTCCGGGATACTTGTCAAGAAGCTCCTGCTTCATATCAGCGGTTCTGCGGCACTGCCATACTATTGCATGGTAAACGGGCTCGCCTGTTGCCTTATCCCAGAGGATCGTTGTCTCACGCTGATTCGTGATGCCGATTGCTGCGATGTCAGAAGCGCTTGCGTTTGCCTTTTTAAGAGCTTCCTGTGCTACTGAAAGCTGGGTATTCCAGATCTCGTTCGCATCATGCTCAACCCAGCCGGGCTGAGGATAATACTGTGTGAATTCTTTCTGCGCAACGGAGCAGATCTCACCCTTCTCGTTGAAAAGGATACATCTGTTACTGGTTGTTCCCGCATCCAGAGCCATCACATACTTTGCCATACTTTTTTCCCTCCTTTTAGACCTTGATATTTAGTTGTAAGTAGTGTTCCCTATATGAGAGAATTTCTGCTTTGATCCTTATAGAAACCAGACCTTGGGGTTTGTGGTGGATACTGCCACCGCCCCGTTCGAGAGTGCATTCATAACCCCTGCCTTGTCGGAAATGAGTCCGCCTGCCATTACAGGCACCCTGCTTATGGATTTTATCCTCTTTATCATATCGGGAAGTATGATCCCCGGGAGGAATTCCACGAGATCGGGCTGTGGCACACCGGGCTTTGCTCCTTTTTCCATATTGATAAGAGCGAGACTATCCAGAACAAAGTACCTGAGTACCGTGTTCAGCCCCAGCTCCTTTGCATGGGGGATGAGCGCATTCTTTGTCGTTATGATGCCGTCGGCCACTGTACTGGTTTTAATAAAGTCCAGAGCCACATCTCTGGATGAAAGGCCGTTAATGAGGTCAACATGAACCATCGCGGTCCGTCCGGCGTCATGTATTCGTTTTACAATGTTCGGAATGGTGCAGATATCTCCGTACAGGATAAAGATCACACTGGATTCACTTGTAAGAGATAATCGAAGACCCTCGTCATCCTTGACCGCCGCTATTATTGGATTGTCTTCGACCTGTTCAACAAACGCCCTGCACATTTTGACTCCGTTCCGTGCGGACCCCTTGTCATGAACTTTTCGGAAATTTGCTTTCCCGGTGACCTGATGAGGTGCGCACGTTTAAAAAATAAAAGGAACACAAACTATTTAGCAGCTGTCTGCTGTTTTATAGCCATGTTCTCTCGTCTCATAGGCACCTCGATTCAACTGATGAGATGACTATAACACGTATTTGTTAAAAATGCAATACAAAAATAAACAAAAACCCAACAAAATATAAAAATATACTAAAGTGACGTTCCCGCATTCCGGAAAACCGGGTAATTTCGACGGGCAAAGCTCCGCAGGAAAGGCTAGAACTGTGCATAAAGAAGATCCACCGGATCGTATCCGGTACCGTAGGCCCCAAATAGTATTACGAAAAATATGCAGGCATACCAGAAAACAAAACGGCAGGGAAGGGGCAGGGCTTCAAGCTTCGCACGGATCGGGATCCCCGCTTCCTTCATTATCTCCACGGCACAGACCACAAGAATACCGAAAATGATCACCATATACCCGTATCTGTCTATGCCTATATCCTGGATATGATATACCACCATATCAAAGCGCAGATCCGTGAAAATGAGCTTAAGCATATGCATACCCACACTCAGGGTCTCGGCTCTGAAGAACATCTCTCCGACCACCACGATCAGCATGAGCTTCAGATACCTGAAAACCCTCACCGGAACAGAGCCTTCACTTAATTTAATCCGCTCCAGAAGCTTCTGCACAGGCTCTTCCAGAACGGTCTCAAGATACACTATGACAAAATAGTACATACCGTAGAAAATGTACGACCACTTCGCACCGTGCCAGACTCCGTTTGCAAGCCATACGGGAAACAGTGCTATGGCCGGTGTCAGCAGCTTTACGGCATTTTTTCCCAGAGCATCCTTTACCTTCTTCGTAAACCGGGTAACGGGCTTTGCGAGAACCACAGGATAAAAGATATACTCCCTGAAGAAGCGTCCCAGGGTGATATGCCATCTCCGCCAGAAATCCGAGGCGTTTTTTGCGAAGAACGGCTGTCTGAAGTTTTCCGGAAGCCTTACCCCGAATATCCTTGCACTTCCGATGGCCACGTCAATAGAGCCGGAAAAATCCATATATTCCTGGACAGTAAAGAGAAAGGCTCCGAAAAGAGCCACGCCCCCGTCCATATACTCACCTTCAAAGATCTGTGAAACAGCGGGCGAAAGCTGATCCGCAATACAGAGCTTCTTAAAAAGGCCCCAGAGTATCCTCTGATAACCGTATGCCGCATTTTCTTCCTTTATGCCCTCTCCGGAAAAAAGAGGAGTTCCCTCGGTATATTTTGTAACCGGTCCCTCCACCAGCTTCGGAAAGAAGGACATAAAAAGACACACATTCAGAACACTCTTCTCCGCGCTCATATTTCCCCTGTAGATCTCCGTCAGATAGGATATGGATTCCAGGGTGTAATATGAGATACCCACAGGCACGGCGAGCTTCAGGATCTTCCAGTTGAAGGGGATTTGGAAAAGCTGCGTGAGCCTGACGGTATTAAGGCCGATAAAGTTGAGATATTTGAAAAGAATGATGACCAGTATCAACAGCAGCACGGATAGAAAAAGTATCCGCTTCTTTTTCTTCTGCCGCCCCTTCCTGTCTATGCTCTTGTCATTTCCCGCCTTCTCCAGCTGTATACCGGTGATCCAGACAAAAACCGATGAAACGATATTGGCAAGAAGGAGGATACCGCTCAGGCTGAAAAAGAAGAACCATCCGGCCGCAAGAAGCACTATCCTCCGGTTCTTCCGGGGAGAGATCTGATAGATAAGCATGGTAACGGGGAGGAACAGCGCGAAATACATCCAGGTGGTGTATGAAAGCTGCCTCCACCATTCCGATAAGCATTCAGTTATGTATTGTATATCCAGCATTAATGTTTAACCTGCAAACAAGATCCTTCGCTTCGCTCAGGATTACAGTTGGGGCATTCCGAATGTGCAGCCTCCCTGTACGGCCCCCACTCGCGCATAGCGCACCGATGGCAGCCGTGCTCAGCACGGCTATACGCCATTCAAAATGTGCCATTGGCACATTTTGCATAAACGGGGGCGTAAAACAAAACAACCAAAAATACACCTGTTTTTGGTTGTGCGTCCACTGGACGTTTTACCATTCTGAGGGCGCAGCCCGAAGAATCTTCCAGTCGGAATACTCCGGGTCATCCCTGTGGTCCGGAAGATCGTAATTCTCCCTAAGGTACCCGGCTATATAGTCCGATACCTTTTCGGAGCCGCTTCTGTTCAGATGATCCCCGCCGTCCTTGGTATCCTTCGCCCAGTCGATACCAAGTTCCTCATAAAAAAGATTCATATCGACAAACTCCGTTCCCTTGTCGTCAGCCCACTCCTGCACCGCCTTATGAACCTCTTTGTTGTAATTCCCGGGACTCGGAAGTGCCAGGATCAAAAGCTCAATATCATTTTCCCCGCAGAAATCCACTATCCTGTCAAGATAGATCAGATTCAGCTCTCCGATCTCCACAGGCTCCGCATCCTCCGTCATATAATCAAGGCTTCCCTCGTAGGGCTCCACCGTATCTTCCGGCTGGTATCCCTTTGTCCCGGATGCCCCCTCATTTTCATCGAAGATATTGAATCCCTTGTAAAAGGTGTGGTAATGAAATATGGGAAACAGCCTTTCGATCATATTCGTCGGAATTGCAAAATCGTCCTTAAACGGGGAAGCGTCCTTTGTCATAATGTCCGCTTCAAGCACCAGAAGCTTCGGGCTCTGTCTGCGGCAGAAATTCTTTATCAGGACACACTGGTCACAGAGCCTCATGGCGCCGTCGCTTAAGTCATAGGAGGTGATACCGCTCTTCTCCCATATGCGGAGCGGGGAGATATCCCTGAAAACCAGGGAGTCCCCGGCAAAAATAACATCTATCGTATTCTCCTTCTCAAGGTGAATATCCGCGATCTTCCTGCGGGTCGAAATAATGTCGTATACCTCACCCTCTTCGGGGCTCACGAGATAGGACGTCAAAAAAAGCAGGAAGAAAAACCCGATCATCAGGCATATGGCTTTTTTATGCTTCATTCTTTCTATCATTACAGCTTTTTCAATAATTCAATATTTCCGGGATTTTTGACGGCTTCGATCTCCAGGCTCCTCATCTTAGACGCCACATAAGCCCTGTCCTCCGCGTCATGGATACGCTCCAGAACCTCTTTCTCCGTGATCCGGTAAGGATGGATCATGATCTCCAGTCCCCTCTTTGCTGCCCTTTGGTGCAGCCTGTTATTCAAAATGTTATGGAGATTTCCCGGTGTCAGGGAGCCGGAAAACAGTATCCCCGCAAAGTCCGCAGTCTTTCCTTTAAGTCTGTTTCCGAAACGGAAAAGGTTAATTACTCCGAAGGCAAAAAGCAGGAGGCTCTTAATGATATTCAGAGGACGGAAGCCAGTGAAATGCCCGATCCCTCTGAAGGCATAGGGGGCGTCACTTGTAATGCGGATATATGAAAGCCTTAAGTTCTTTTCCTCTATGAGCTCCATAATAAGGGAAAAAACCGCCGGTATCATATGCACATGCCTGTGGCTGTCGATACGTATCCTCTCCCTGTCAAGGTAGGGAAGACAGCGGTCAAGCTGTGCCGAAAGCTCCTTCTTTACAGCGGCAAGATATTTTCTCCTGTAAAACGGAAGAAAAAGGTTCAGGATATAGCCGGAATAGGAAGTATTGAAATAGCCTTCCCCGTCGGTCAAAATACTGCGCCCCGTCAGAGCATGTCCGGTAATCAGGTCAAAATGGACCGAAAGAAAAACCTCCTTCCGGCAGTCTCTCCGCAGAACCTCCATGCACTCCGGAAGGTACGGGCTGTTTGGCATAATGCTGGTGCCGTTCACGCAGCCGTTATTGATGCAGTCAATGATCTGCTCCGAAGCTCCCGGACTTATACCGAAATCATCCGCGTGGATCTCTATCATAACGTAAGAAAAACTTTCCTTTCCTGAGCGTAAGCGAAGGATCTTTCCTCACGGTGGGAAGATTCTTCGGGCTCCGCCCTCAGAATGACAAATGGCTCCGCCCTCAGAATGACAAATGGCTCCGCCCTCAGAATGGTAAAACGTCCAGTGGACGCACAACCAAAAACAGGTGTATTTTTGGTTGTTTTGTTTTACGCCCCCGTTTATGCAAAATGTGCCAATGGCACATTTTGAATGGCGTATAGCCGTGCTGAGCACGGCTGCCATCGGTGCGCTATGCGCGAGTGGGGGCCGTACAGGAGGGCTCCGCCCCTAAACTCTCATTCGTCGTCAAGGTCGCAGCTCACGAAATACCTGGGCCGCCTTTTTGACTCCATATAGGTCCTCCCTATATATTCCCCGAGTATGCCGAGGGATAAGAGCTGCACCCCGCCAAGAAGCCAGATGCTTATGGTCAGGGTAGACCAGCCGGGAACGGTAACACCCCGGATATGGTCAACTATCGTAAGTGCCATCATTACAAGCGACACGATGAAGCTTATTATCCCGAACATAAAGACCAGCCTTAATGGCTGTATGGAAAAGGAGGTAATGCCGTCCAGGGCAAGGGTCAGCATTTTCTTCAGGGTGTATTTGGAGCTGCCGGCCTCCCTTTTCTTTACGTGGAAATAAACCGAATCGCTCTTAAAGCCTATATCAGGAACCAGTCCCCTTATAAAGAGATTATGCTCCTTATATTCCGACAGAGCCTCAACCGCCCGCTTTGACATAAGCCTGTAATCCGCACTCTGCGGGATTATCCGGACTCCGAGAGCCTTCATAAGCCTGTAGTAGAGGGTCGCCGTGGTCTTCTTAAAGAAGCTGTCCGTATCCCTGGAATCACGGATACCGTAAACTATGTCAGCTCCCTTCCTGTATTTTTCCAGGAATTCCGGAAGGGCGGCTATATCCTGCTGCAGATCCGCATCTATTGTGACCATACAGTCGGCGCCCGCTTTTAAGGCCCTCTCCATGCCCGCAAAAATAGCGGTCTGGTGGCCGTAATTCTTTGCAAGCTTTAGCCCCGTGAAACAGGGATCCTCATCATGAAGTGATGCTATGATATCCCAGGTCCTGTCAGCGGAGCCGTCATCCACAAAGAGAATGCGGCTTTCCTGTGAAACCGTTCCGGAAGGATCTGAGATAAGTGAGTGCAGGACTTCCAGTACCTTCTCCGCACTGCCGCGCAGCACCTCTTCTTCGTTATAGCAGGGTAAGATGATATAAAGCTTACAGGACATGGTTCGTTCTCCCTACCCCTCTTTCCTAAGAACAGGATCCGTAAGGCTGAGATACAGATACCCGGCCGCATAGAGATAGGCAAAAAGATACATAAGGCTCATAAGCTGGTAGCTTATCAGATTGTCACCCATATGGAAGAGATAACTTCCGTAGGTAAAGATGGGGCAGATATTCATGATGACCGCCGCAGGAGCGAGACGCACATCTATTGCAAGGGTGTACATGCTAAGGATCAGGATCGCAAGATAATCATACCTTTCATGCATGGCCGGCAGGAACATAACACAGGTCATAACAAGATAACCCGCAGCCGCAAACATAAGCTTCTGATCAAGCTGCTCCCTCTTTGACTTAAAGAAGCAGGCAGCGATCACAAGAACCGCCAGTGTGATCATAAGAGCAGGAACCGTCATAGCCTCATAGCTGTCTATCCCGAGAACATAGATATTCGGAAAGCCCACAGTCATCTTCCCCACGTCGGTCTGCTTAAAATATACGAGATAGGTACTCGCAAGGGAGCGGCCGCAGATAAGCGCAGGGATCCCCGCCACAAGGTAGAGCCCGGGAAACCACAGAAACTTAAGTATACTGAATTCGTGGTAGCAGATATACATCACAATAAGGAAGGGCACAAAAAACAGGGTCTGCAGCTTAAAGATAAACGCGATGGCAAAAAAGACAAAAGCAGGATCGTACTTCTTCTTAAAAAAGTAATACAGGCCTATGAAGATAAAGGCGGTATAAAAGCCGTCACACTGCTTCCAGAGAGAACCGTTAAGCATAGCCATCGGGAGATAGAGCATCATTGCCGCAGCAAAGGCAGCCCTCTTCTTATTTCCTCCCGTCAGGTGGTTTAAGATCTTAAACATAAAGAGAGCCCCGAGATATTCTCCGAAAACGGATACTGCGGAGATCCAGATACCCTCGTCAAAAATTGGAATAACGGAAATAGCCGCAAGGATAAGATTATAGGGTACAAAGTAGTCCCCGATACTGCGGCCTAAGCCCTTTACCACACCGAGCTCCCGGTAATAATTCACCCAGACTCTGAGAAAGCCCTGAAAGTCGCCGGAAATATAGTCCCCGTTAAACTTAAAGGTCGTAAGCTTATAGCGTATCACAAGAGAGAAAAGAATGAGGAGCGCTATGGCAATCTCATATATGTATTTTTCTATTATCCCCACCAGGAACTTATCCAGTGGATTTAAATGCCTGTTTTCCATTCATGAAGCTCCTGCAGTGACTTTACCGGCGAATTTCCCGAACGCTTTATCTCCCTTATGCCCTCTGCTGCGGCACGGGCTGCAGCTATGGTGGTGACATAGGGGATGCGGGCTTTGATAGCATCCTTTCTTAAATAGCTGTCATCATGAATATTATATTTCCCGACAGGGGAATTGACGATTAAGTCAAGCTTTCCGTTAATGATAAGATCCCTCACGTCCGGTCTGCCTTCGTAGTTCTTATTGACATGCTCCACGGGGATGCCTGCCTCGTCTATTCTTCTGCAGGTTTCACCGGTAGCATATATCTTGAAGCCGTTCTCATGGAAAAGCCTTGCGATCTCTGCGGCCTCCGGCTTGTCCTCGTCATTGACCGAGATGAGAACGCTGCCCTCCAGGGGAAGACCTGCCTTTGCGGCCTCGGCAGCCTTGAAGAAAGCCTCTCCGGGAGTGTCCGCAAGACCCAGAACCTCGCCTGTGGAACGCATTTCAGGCCCCAGCACGGGATCCACCTCAGGGAACATATTGAAGGGGAATACCGCTTCCTTCACCCCGAAATAGGGAATATTCTTCTGCTTTAGCTCCGGAACCGGCGACTTCCTTCCGGTGATATCCCCGGTTATGATATCTATGGCTATCGGAACCATACTTATGTCACAGACCTTTGATACCAGAGGCACCGTCCGGGATGCCCTGGGATTTGCTTCCAGCACATAGACCCTTCCGTCCTCTATGGCATACTGCATATTCATTAGTCCGACAACGTTCATTTCCGTTGCGATCTTCTTCGTGTACTCCCTTATGGTATTCAGTGCTTCCTCCGGTATATGCTTTGAAGGAATGATGCAGGCGCTGTCACCGGAATGGATACCCGCAAGCTCGATATGCTCCATTACCGCAGGAACAAAGGCATCCTTCCCGTCGCTAATGGCATCCGCTTCACATTCCAGGGCGTTATGGAGGAACCTGTCAATAAGTATCGGGCGGTCAGGGGTAACTCCCACGGCAGCATTCATATAATCCCGCATGCTGTCATCATCACGGACTATCTCCATTCCCCTGCCCCCGAGAACATAGGAGGGACGCACCATTACGGGATAGCCTATCCTGTGTGCGAGCTCCAGTGCCTCCGGAACCGTGGTTGCCATTCCTGACTCGGGCATAGGGATCCCCAGCTTATCCATAACAGAGCGGAACTGATCCCTGTCCTCCGCAAGGTCAATAACCTTAGGCGAGGTACCGAGTATCCTCACGCCGTACTTTTCAAGCTCCGCAGCAAGGTTCAGCGGAGTCTGTCCTCCGAACTGGGTGATCACTCCGACAGGCTTTTCCTTATTGTAGATACTCAGCACATCCTCAAGGGTGAGGGGCTCAAAGTAGAGCCTGTCGCTGGTATCGTAGTCCGTAGACACGGTCTCCGGATTACAGTTTACGATTATGGTTTCAAAGCCCAGCTTCTTAAGGGACTTTGCGGCGTGGACACAGCAGTAGTCAAATTCTATGCCCTGTCCGATCCTGTTGGGACCGCCGCCTAATATCATAATCTTCTTTTTGTCAGCCGCAGGATTTTCAAGATCACTGTCAAGTGAATAGCTGGAATAGTAGTAGGCTGAATCCTCCGTTCCGCTTACGTGTACCTTATCCCACTTTTCGATGCATCCGGCATTTTCCCTGGCTTCACGGACAGCCTCCTCGGAAATATTGAGTATCTCCGCTAAGTATCTGTCGGCAAAGCCGTCCTTCTTTGCCTTTATAAGAGCCTCGGGAGACGGCACTTTCCCGTGAAAATCCCTGATAAGAGCCTCTTCCTCCTCTACAAGCTCTTTCATCTCCTTTATAAAGTACTCTTTAACAGAGGTGATATCAAAAATCTCCTGAACCGTGGCACCCTTACGGAGAGCCTCATACATTATGAAATGCCGCTCCGACGAAGCACTGCGAAGGAGACCTAAAAGCTCCTCCTTTGACCTTTCAGCGAAGTCTTTTACATGACCCGGACCGTAGCGTCCCTTTTCAAGAGAGCGCACAGCCTTCTGGAAGGCCTCCTTATAGTTCTTTCCGATACTCATGACCTCGCCCACGGCTCTCATCTGGGTACCGAGCTTATCCTCGACTCCCTTGAACTTCTCGAAAGCCCAGCGTGCGAACTTGACTACCACGTAATCCCCGTCAGGCTTATATTTATCAAGAGTACCGTACTTTCCGCAGGGAAGCTCGTCAAGGGTAAGTCCCGCTGCCAGCTTTGCGGACACCAGAGCGATGGGGAAGCCCGTAGCCTTGCTGGCAAGGGCAGATGAACGTGAGGTTCTGGGATTGATCTCTATAACGATGATGCGGCCGCTCTTCGGATCATGGGCAAACTGCACATTTGTGCCGCCGATAACACCGATATGCTCCACTATGGAATATGCCTGTTTCTGAAGCTCCTGCTGCAGATCCTCAGCAATCGTGAGCATCGGCGCGGTGCAGAAGGAGTCGCCTGTATGAACTCCCACAGCGTCCACGTTCTCTATGAAGCAGACGGTGATCATATTATTTTTGCTGTCCCGGACAACCTCCAGCTCCAGTTCCTCCCAGCCGAGTATCGATTCCTCCACCAGAACCTGATGAATAAGAGAAGCCTGCAGACCTCTCTCGCAGACAACCTTCAATTCATCCTTATTGTAAACAAAGCCTCCTCCTGCGCCTCCCATGGTGTAGGCCGGACGGAGTACCACCGGATATCCCAGCTCATCCGCAGTTTCAAGTGCTTCATCAACGGAATAACAGGCCTTTGAACGGGCCATCTCTATCCCCAGCTCATTCATGGTCTTCTTAAATTCCGTCCTGTCCTCTCCACGCTCAATGGCATCCACCTGGACTCCTATCACTTTGACGCCGTATTTTTCCAGAACTCCTTTTTTATAAAGCTCAGAGCAGAGATTAAGCCCGGACTGTCCGCCGAGATTCGGGAGCAGCGCATCCGGCCTTTCCTTTTCGATTATCTTCTCCACCCGTTCGGCATTCAGGGGTTCTATGTAGGTTTCATCCGCCATTTCCGGATCCGTCATTATGGTGGCGGGATTCGAATTCACAAGGACCACTTCATACCCCAGGCTCCGGAGAGCCTTGCAGGCCTGGGTTCCCGAATAATCAAATTCGCAGGCCTGACCTATCACAATGGGACCCGAGCCAATTATCATTACCTTCTTGATATCGTTTCTGCGTGGCATTTATTGATGTTCCTTTCAATTATTAATAATACGAAGCGAAGGATCTTTCCTTCCGTTGGCAAGATTCTTCGGGCTACGCCCTCAGAATGACACCTCACAGCCATTCCGGTACGAGCTGGTTCTCCATGATCTGCTCGTAGGTCTGTCTCTTTATCAGAAGGGCGTGGCGGCCGTCCTTCACGAGCACCGCTGCGGGGATGGGACAGTTATTGTAGTTTGAAGCCATGGTATAGCCGTAGGCTCCTGTAGAATAAACCGCCACTATATCTCCTGCCACCGTGCTCTCCGGGATCATAAGATCACGGATTATTATATCACCGGATTCACAGCACTTTCCACAGATCGTAACCTTGTCCGTACAAGGCTCCTCAGCCTTATTCGCTATGATCCCGGTGTAAACCGCATCATAGAGGGGAACACGGATATTATCCCCCATTCCCCCGTCTATGGACACATACTTCCTTACGTCCTTTATCTCCTTTATCTGCCCCACGGTATAGAGTGTGATGCCGGCTTCCGCCACGATACTCCGTCCCGGCTCAATGGAAACCTTCGGTCTCTCCATTCCCATATCCTTTGACCACTCTATGATCCTCTCCATCATCGGATCAAGGAAGAAGGAGTAAGGCTTTCTCTCCTCATTGGTGTAGGTCACGCCGAAGCCTCCGCCCAGATTGAATTCCTTAATATCCTCACCGAGCCTTCTCTTTACCTCGGTCGCTGTGGTGAGCATCACCTCAAGGGATTCCATAAACTCCTTTGTGGTAAAGAGCTGGGAGCCTATATGCATATGCAGCCCCTGAAACTCGGTATAAGGCGAATCAATAACGCTTTTTATAAGGGGATAAAGTACATCATCCTCCATAGGGATACCGAACTTTGAGTCCAGCTTTCCTGTGACGATGTAGTCATGGGTCGATGCCGCAACCCCCGGGGTTATGCGGACAACAACCTTTACCTTTTTGTCATACCTTTTGCAGGCCTCCTCTATAAGAGGAAGCTCCTTTGTTCCGTCAAGGATAAAGCGCCTGACACCGTACTTAACCGCCATATCTATTTCCGAAGGCAGCTTATTATTCCCGTTAAATTCGATCCTGTCAGCCGGAAAATCAACCGACATTGCGACTGCAAGCTCTCCGCCGCTGACCACATCTATGGAAAAACCGCTTTTCTCAAGAAGCTTATACATTCCTCTGCTGCAGAAGGCCTTTGAAGCATAGGCAACGCGGCAGTTCCCGTACTTTTCGATAAAGTCCTTCTTTAATTCCGCGACACGGCTTTCAATGTCGCTTTCCGAAAAAACATAAAGGGGTGTACCGTACTCTTTAGCAAGAGCCGTGGTGTCACAGCCGTCGAAATAAAGCTTTCCGTTTTTTATTTCCCTGATCATATAATACTGCTCCTTTCCGGTTTCCCCTCGTAAACTCCGGTGATACGTTTATCCTACCTGTCATCCTGAGCGCAGCGAAGGATCTTAAGATTCTTCGGGCTTCGCCCTCAGAATGACATAGCCGTTGCGGCGCCAGCGAAGGATCTTACTCCACACCTTCCGCCGCCGAGATCACGGCTTCTTCCAGTGCCTTCACCTTATCCGCTGATACCTTCCCTTCACTCCGGTCGAAGGTGTAAAAATAAAACTTGATCTTCGGCTCCGTTCCTGAGGGTCTCATGGCAAACCAGGAGCCGTCGACCATACGGAAAATAAGCACATTAGAAGGCGGTATGTCCTCGTAGCCTTTTATATAATCCCTGACATCCCGTACCTCAAATCCTCCAAATGCTGCCGGTGCATTTCCCCGGAAGTGATCCATGATCCTCCCGATCCTTTCCTGTCCTTCCTTTCCCTTCAGTACAAAGGACTTCTGCCTCTCGGCGAAGAAGCCGTACTCCTCATAAACCCTCTGAAGCTTCTCATAAAGCGTGAGCCCCTGTTTCTTATAAAAAGCCGCCATTTCGGCGATCAGCATTCCTGCGGCGATACCGTCCTTATCCCTGACCTTTTCTCCCGGGGCACAGCCTATACTCTCTTCATAGCCGAAGAAATACTTATACCCCTTTGCTTCTGTTTCCGGAATCCTTCCACAGATATTCTTGAAGCCGGTCAATGCTTCAAACACGGTTATCCCGTAAGCCTCACAGATGGTCTTCCCGAAGTCTCCCGTAACTATGGACTTTATCATGGCATATTTTCCGGGAAGCTTCCCGGCTGCCTTTCCGCTCTCTGCGAAATAATTGATAAGAAGAGCTCCGGTCTGGTTGCCGTTTAGGAACTGATATCTGCCAGTTCCATCCCTGACCTCTATGGCCATACGGTCGGCATCCGGATCAGTGGCGATAAGCACCTCCGCATCCAGATCATTTCCGTATTTTTCAGCGAGACCAAAGGCCGCCGGCTCCTCGGGATTAGGAAAGGGTACTGTTGTAAACTCCGGATCCGGATCCTCCTGTTCCTTCACAATACGGAAATTCTCAAAGCCCCGTTCCTTCATTATACGGGAAAGAGGGATACTGCCTGCACCATTTAGGGGAGTGTAGATAACGGAAACCGATTTGTCAAGTGAACTGTCCTCTCTCCGGGAAAGGGACTTCACATAATCCAGGTACTTCCTGTCCATGTCCTCACCGAGAGTAACAAGGAGACCTTTTCTTTCCGCCTCTTCGGGCTCAAGTTTCTTAATACCGTCAAAGAAGCCGTACTTTTGGATCTCCCTCAAAATCCCGTCCGAAACCTTTCCGGAGATCTGCGCACCGTCCTCCCAGTAGACCTTGTAGCCGTTATACTCCTTGGGATTGTGGCTTGCGGTCATATTGACACCGGATACCGCGTGAAGCTCCCTTATTGTAAAGGAGAGCTCCGGGGTGGGACGAAGGGATGGAAAGATATAAACCTTTATCCCCATTGCGTTCAGGATCCCCGCCGCCAGATAGGAAAATTCCTTTGAATGATAGCGGCAGTCATAGGCAAACACCACACCGCGGGAAATATCGAGGCCTGACTTTAAGATATAGTCACCTATACCCTTTGTGGCACGGGAAACCGTGAGATCATTCATCCTGTTGCTGCCGGCTCCGCAGATGCCGCGCAGACCCGCCGTTCCAAAGACTATCTCCTGATAAAACCTGTCGGTGATCTCCGCTTCATTATCCTTTACGGAAAGAAGGTCATCCTTAAGCGGGCTCCCATCCGGAAGGTTTTTTATCCAGTATTCGTAGTTTTCTTTTGTGTTCATCTTGTTTCCTGATTCTGTTTTTTGTCATCCTGAGCGAAGCGAAGGATCTTTCTTCCGTTGGGAAGATTCTTCGGGCTTCGCCCTCAGAATGACATCGGTGTATTCATTTTCCAGCTCTCCCTGCTTTCTCTTAGGAGTCTCGTCTCTCCGTCACGGAGCCAGATCTCGGGCATGTTCCTTGAAAGAAAGGCAAGAGGCCCCTCGGTCACTGAGTAGGCGCCGCACCTTCCGAAGCACAGAACATCTCCTATAATAAGCTCCGGAAGCTCGATATCCCGGATCAGCACATCTGCTGTGGTGCAGAGACTTCCGCAGATACAGTAATGCTTTCCGCCCGGAGCGCCATTGGATCCGGGATCCAAAGGATCCCCGCGGCCTTCGGTACTCCATATCTCTTCGCCGTCACGGATAAGTGAGACAGGAGGAACCTTCATTGCCATATTCTGTCCATGGTACTTCAGCTGATGCACTCCCCCGTCGCAGATCACATAATTCGCGCCTCCGTTAAGCTTTATGTCCATAACGGAGGTGAAATAAGCACCTGATGGTGCTGCCATAAAACGACCCATCTCGAGACCGGTTCTGTACCTCCTTCCGAATTCCCTGATGGGCTCCGATACGAGCTTTATCAATTCTCTGTCCTTTTCTTCATAAGGATCTTCATAGTACTCTGAGGAAAGCCCCGGACCGTACTCCACAAGATCCGGGACAAAGGAAGCCCTGCTCTCAGCTTCTTCCAGCAGGGAAGTCAGATTTTTCATATCCTTTTCAATCTGCTTCAGCCTCGTCTTGGCAGTTCCGGAATAATAATGAATGCCTATGATGTCGACATCATGCCGCTCTCTCTCCGAAAGAATGTCCAGAATATCCTCCTCTGACATCCCGAACTGATTGCCGGAGGACAGCCTGAGGATCACCTTTGCCCTTTTCCCGGAGCTTTTTCCCTCCGCTGCTATCAGAGCATAGTGCCGCCTGCTCTCCGCCGTAAGGATCGCAGCCCCGTATTCAAAGGCTTCATGTACATCGCTTTCTTCCTTCATAACACCGGAATAAAGTATCCTGTCACCGGGAACCCCTGAAGCCCTGCACAGAGAAAGCTCTCCAGGACTGCAGACCTCCACATATCTGATGGTATCCCTGTCCGGAAGCGCAGAAAGAAGAAAAGGGTTCGCCTTTATGGAAAAGGTCAGATCCTTATCCGGAAAAACACTCTTTATAAAAGCAATCCTCTCCCTGAATTTTGATGCATCAAAAAGATAATACGGAGTATTCAAGACTTATCCTTCCCCTGAGAGTCTTTCTATCAGTTCCTCCAGGGCATCCAGGGAATTGAAGTTTTCCGCGGTCAGATCCTTTGGAGATATTTCGATATCAAATTCATCATCCAGTTCTGCCACTATCTGGACGATGTCAAAGGATTCCAGAATATTACCGCTAACAAGCTCGGTTTCATTTTCAAAATCAATATCCGGTCTTACCTCTGTAAGGATTTCCAGAATCTTTTCCCTCAATACTTCCACCTCCTTTATACTAATATATCTACTCGTTACCCTAAGCGAAGGATCTTCTCATCCCTTATTGTCATCCTGAGCGCAGCGAAGGATCTTAAGATTCTTCGGGCTGCGCCCTCAGAATGACAGTGGGGGCTGCACCCTCAGAATGACAGTGGGGGCTCCGCCCTCAGAATGGTAAAACGTCCAGTGGACGCACAACCAAAAACAGGTGTATGAATGACAGGCCGCTCCGCCCAAATCGCTCTTAGTGTATCATACTTTTCAATGTATTAAAATCTGTTTTTCCGTTGGGAAGGAGCGGCAGGGCATCCATGTTCTTTATCTTCCTCGGAACCATAAAGCCCGGGAGCTTTTCCCTCAAAGAAAGTGCCAGGGTTCTCGTATCGATCTCACCTTCATAAAACAGCCAGAGGTTTTCCCTGTCTGCGTCATAAAGAGCCGCGCTCCTCTCTATTCCCGAGGCCGCGGCAGCGCTCTCTATCTCGTCAAGCTCCACCCTGTGGCCCATATGCTTTATCTGCCTGTCCTTCCTGCCGTGGAACATGAGAAGTCCGTCCTCGCGGAAAACACCAATGTCCCCGGTTCTGTAGATCCTCTCATAAAAGGCCTTTTCCAGAGGATTACAGGTAAAAGCCGCTGCCGTCCTTTCAGGATCATTAATATAACCCAAGGTCACTCCGGCTCCAGCAACTGCGATCTCTCCCTCTTCTCCCTGCTTAACCGGGGCATCATCCTCTGAAATGAGGAAGACCCTGTAATCCGGATAGGGAATGCCGATCGGGATGATCTCATCCTCCTCCACCGGATGGTCGATCTTATAATAGGTGCAGCTCGCTGTGGTTTCCGTAGGCCCGTACTGATTTACAAATACAGCATCCGGCAGCTCCTCCTGCCACTGCCGAAGAACCGCCCCGTTCATCACGCTCCCGGAAAAGCAGATCTTCCGTAAGAATTCCGGTTTCTTGTCCTTAAATGCTTTGAGCTTCGTAAGGATCGATATGGCAGAGGTACTCCAGCCCACGCAGCTTACCCTTCTTTCATTCAGGAGATCGAAAAGCACATCCGGCTGCATGAAAAATTCCTTCGGTACCAGCACATCTTCCACTCCGGTAAAAAGCGGCACATAGATATCCCTTATGGCCGCGATATAGTCAAGAGGAGACTGGGCCGCCATCACGTCGCCCGAATCGATCCCCATAACCCCTGTGTAGCCCTCAATGTAATTTAAGAGGGAGAGATGCGATGTGATAACCCCTTTGGGATCCCCGCCGGAGCCGGAGGTAAAGATCACATATAAGGGATCTGTCATCAAAATGTCCTTCCTCTTCTCATCAAGGAGAGTGCGGTCTATCCTTTCATTGAAGATACCGGGCAGCATAGCTTCATTAATGATAAATGAAGGCTGAAGCCGCTTTAATATCTTTTCCCGTCTTTCATCCGGAATATCCAGGCCTACCGGAGCATAGGCATGTCCTGAATAGACCACACCCAAAAATACCACTATGGTATCAACGCTCCTTTTAAGCATAACAGCCACAGGCCCCTCGCCGGTATTATGTTTAATAAGGTATGTCCCGACGGCTCTCGCTTTCAGAAGAACCTCCTCAAAGCTTATGCTCCTTTCCTGATCGGAGTAGGCTGTCTTTACCGTATACTTCCCTGCGGCATCCTCCAGAAGATCAAGTACATTTTTTATATTTTTACTCTTAAAACTTTGCATATATCATCCTCGCTGCATCATATCCGCTGCCATAGGCACCAAAAACAACTATACTCATTATGATAACATACCAGGCCGCCCAGCGGACAGGCTTTGGAAGAGCTTTGAATTTTCTGTCAATAGGAACATTCTTTTCCTTCAGCACATTGAAGAGCATTATCAGAAGAAATGCAACAATGACAGTCAGGTAATCATGATAATCCATACCGTATTCCCCGAGACCGCTTAAAAGGGCATCCGGATCAAAGTCAGTAAAGATAAGGGTGAACATCTTTATTCCCTGTGACATGGCTTCCGCCCTGAAAAACATTTCCCCGAAGATCACTATGAAGAAAAGCTTAACGGAGCGGAATATCCTTACCGGAACCGAAGTCTCATCCATTTTAAGCCTTGATAGGAGGGAAAGAAAAGGTTTTTCCAGAAGATTTTCGGTGAATATAAGCACAAAGTAATAGAGACCGTAGAAAATGTAGGTCCACTTCGGACCATGCCAGATCCCGTTCAATATCCATACGCAGAATATTGCTATGGACGGGCCGGTCAGACGGCTCACCTCCATACCGAAGCGGTCCTTCATTTTTTTTGAAAGCTTCATCACTCCCTTACTCACGGACACGGGATAGAAGACATAGTCCCGGAAAAAGGTTCCGAGGGTAATATGCCACCTGTGCCAGAAGTCGGAAGCATTCTTCGCAAAGAAGGGCTGACGGAAGTTTTCCTTTAAGCCCACTCCGAAGATCCTCGCAGCGCCGATAACAATGTCAATGGAGCCCGAGAAGTCCATATACTCCTGAACCGTGAAGATAATGGCAGCGAACAATGCGATGCTCCCCTTCATCTCGTCAAGTCCGTAAACAATATCCACAGCCGGAGCAAGATGATCTGCGATCATAAGCTTCTTGAAAAGCCCGAGAAGTATCCTCTGATACCCGGCCGTCAGATTGTCGTAGGTCACCGGCAGCCCCTTAAACAGGCTATCCTTTATATCGGAAAACCTGGTGATGGGACCCTCGATCAATGTTGGGAAAAAGCCCATATAAAGAGCAACCTTTGAATAGCTCTTTTCAGCAGCAGTCTTCTCCCAGTACACATCCGCGAGGTAGGATACAGCTTCCAGGGTAAAGTAGGAAATACCCACGGGTGCGATGATATTTAACATCCGCCACTCAGGAAAAGGAATGTGTAGAAGATGTATGATCCGGATTATTCCCGAGCCCGTAAAATCAAGATATTTCAGGATAAATAGGATAAAAATGAGGCAAAGTATTCCCTTTACCAGTACCCCCTTCTTCTTTGCGCTTTTTTCCTTCCTTTTAAGGCTTTGATCATCGCTTACAGCCTGTATCGAAAGCGCTGTTTTCCAGGTGAAAACGGTTTCAGCAAGGTGAATGATAAAGAGCCAGCCGCTCAAAGAAATAAAGAAGAACCAGCTTGAAAAAAGGAGCACGAGATAACGCTTTTCCTCCTTTACGATGGTATAAAGAAGGATCACCACCGGCAGGAAGAGGGCGAAAAACATCCAGGTCGAGTAAACCGGATCCCACCATAACCTTATACATTCAATAAAAAGACCAATACTCACGGATACAGTCCATACTCCTTGATATCTTTTTCCCAGCCGTCGTATACTGGATCACCTCTGTGATCGGGCAGATCAAAATTATCCTCAAGATACTTTCCGAAAAATGCCGTGGTCTTTTTCGAGCCCTCAAAGGACATATGGTTTCCTCCGTCCATGGTATCGGTTGCCCAGTCAATGCCCATATCCTCAAGGTGCATATTCAGATCAACAAAGTCAAGACCGTACTTTTCGGCATATTCAGTCAAAGCCTCATTTTTTGAATAGGTCCAGTTCTTCGCATTTGGTGCGGCGGTCAGGACCAAAGGTACATTCTTCTCTTCGCAGAACTTCCGTATTTCCGCGAGATATTTCTTGCTTTCCTCATTGATCCCGACAGGATCACCCACACTCATATAATCCTGAGGTCCGGTATAGGGCACGGCCTCATTTGTTTCAACAAAGCCCCGGAGAGCGTGCTCTGTACGTAAGGGTACGCTGTCATCATAAATAAAATTCGGCACATAGGATTTATATATTGTGTGATAGTGGAATATGGGAAAGATATCCTCGATAAGATTCGTCGGAAGTGCATAGCCGTCCTTATGCGTATAGGCATCTGAAAAGATCGTATCCGCTTCAAGGACTATCACCGACGGTGTCTGGGAATCATATGAAGCCTTTATGAGCTCCAGGGCATCACATAGCCTAAGGGCGCTCTCACTCATGCAGTATGAGGAAATACCGTTTTCCTTAAAGAGCTGCTGCGGGGAAAAGGTTCTGTATACCTCGCTGTTTCCCGCAAAGATCACATCAATGGTATTCGGTATCTCCTCTTCAAAGGAATCCAGCTTCTGTGTGACCTGAACAATATTATAGACCTCGCCGAAGTCAGGCTTTACAAGCTTTGATGAAACAGCGAATATAACAAGAAGGATCCCCAGAAACAGAAGTCCGTCTATAGTGTTTTTCGTGATCCGGCTTTTGTTCATGACACAAATCTCAAAAACCCCTGCCTATATCCTGCGTAAGGAGCAGCAGGCAGGATTCGTTTCCCGCAACGCGTTGATTGTATCATAAGAAGAAAGCCAATGAACGAAAATACAGAAAATCTTAAGGAACGGACTTTCATTAGCCCGCGCGCTCAAGGAGCGTTGCGACTTCGATATTTGCCGTGTTTGGGAACATATCCACCGCGGCGGCCTTAATGACCCTGTAGCCCGCTTCCTGAAGGGGAAGCAGATCACGCTCAAGGCTTGTAATCTTGCAGGAGATATAAATGATATGTCTGCATCCGTAGTCGATGATCTTTGAAAGAGCTTTCGGGGCGCAGCCGTCCCTCGGAGGATCAAGAATAATGATGTCCGGCTTTTCCTCTATACGGTCAAGCTCCTTCAGCACATCCCCCGCTATGAATTCAGTATTATCAAGGTGATTTGCGGCTGCATTCTCCCTTGCAGCCTCCACTGCCTCCGAAACTATCTCGATACCGATAACCTTATCCGCGGCCTTCGACATTATCTGCCCTATGGTGCCGGTGCCGCTGTAGAGGTCAAATATCACCGGTACCTTGTCCCCGTTCATCACCGACAGAGCGTACTCCCGGGCCTTTGAATAAAGAAGCTCCGCGCCGCAGGTATTGGTCTGGAAAAATGAAAAAGGTGTGATCCTGAAGCTTAAGCCCAGTATCTCATCATAGAAATAATCCCTGCCGTAAAGAAGCGTAATGTCGCTTCCCTGTACATTATCCGCAGGGTTGTCGTTACGTAGATGAAGAATACCCGCAAACTTCCCTGTCAGCCCGTCAGCTGTCATCCTGAGCGACAGCGAAGGATCTTCCCCACGGCCTTCAAGCGACAGCAGCATTTGGGCATACTCCCCCATATCAAAGTCAAGCTGCGAGGTGGTCTCGATCAAAAGAAGTATCTCCCCGCTCTTCCTTCCCTTCCTGATGACAAGATGCCGTAAATACCCCTCTTCCGTATGCTTTCTGTAAAACGGAATGTTTCGCGAACTGAAAAAATCCAGGGTCTTTCTGATTATAAGCCGGTAATCCCCGTCAACAATGCGGCAGCCGTCAACAGTAACCACATCATTAAAACGCCCCGCCCTGTGCATTCCGAGGGTAAGCGGACCGTCGAGAACTTCATTACCGAAGGATAATTCCATCTTGTTCCTGTATTCCTCGTCTAAGGGAGAAGGAATAATGCCCTCGTATACATAGTTCCCTTTAACCGCTCTGTCCAATATGGTCTGTACCTGGGAATTCTTTAATCTGAGCTCTGCTCCGTAGGGAAGATTCTGATAGGTGCATCCCCCGCAGATCCCAAAATGGGGACAGGGGCTCACCCTTTCATCCGGAGCCTTCTCCAAGACCTCCATAAGCCTCCCCTCGAAGCGGCCGTTCTTCACTTTTGTCAGCACGAAAGAAATCGTCTGCCCCGGAAGGACGCCTTTTACCGTCACGTCCCCTTCATCTGTGCAGACGATTCCCTTATTCGGGAACTTTAATTCTTTAACGGTTCCCGTGTATATTTCTTTTTTCTTCATATAAACAGATTCTTCGCTTCGCTCAGAATGATCTTTCTACTCATCCTTCTTCGCGGGCTTAGCTTCCTCTTCCTCATCATCAAAGAAATCATCATCAAACCTGTCATCATAGTCATCATCATAGTCTTCCAGATAATCAGGTGTGAAATAACGGTATACCGCATAGGAAATGGCTGCAACCGCTGCGATCACTCCGATGATTGCCAGTGCCCAGAGAATGGGATCTCTTTTTGTTTCTCTCATTTTAACCTCCTCCTCCTTGTTTATCAGTTCGTTAACATTATGCCTTACACTTCTCAGATTCTGCCTCAGGCCGTCAACCGCATCTTCGAGCCTTGTCAGATCAAGATTGTCCATACCCCTGCCCTCCTTATATTTGTACTTTTGCCGTTTGTATCATTATATCTCCAAGACATACACCCGTCAAAGGGTTGTTTGCAGGTATTCCTCTATGCTTTTCCCGGTGATGTCCTTCATATCGGAATCAACCATCATATGAACCAGCTCCCTGAAGCTGGTCTGTCTCTTCCATCCAAGCTCCTTCTCCGCCCTGGAGGGATCTCCCCAAAGAAGCTCCACCTCAGCGGGTCTGAAGTACTTCGGATTCACCTCCACATAGATCCTTCCGGTATTCCTGTCGTATCCCTTCTCATTGACTCCGGTGCCCCTCCACTCGAGATCGATACCAACCTCCTTAAAGGCAAGCTCGGCAAATTCCCGTACGGAATGGGTCTCTCCGGAAGCAAGCACATAGTCTCCCGGCTTATCCTGCTGGAGTATCCGCCACATTCCCTCCACATAGTCTCCGGAAAAGCCCCAATCACGCTTCGCATTCAGATTGCCCAAGGGAAGGGTATCCTGATCCCCGTTAATGATCCTCGCCACGGCCTGAGTTATCTTCCTTGTCACAAAGGTCTCTCCGCGTCTCGGTGACTCGTGATTAAAGAGGATACCGTTGCATGCGTAAAGGCCGTACGCCTCCCTGTAATTCACGGTAATCCAGTAGGAATAGAGCTTCGCCGCACCGTAGGGGCTCTTCGGATAGAATGGTGTCTTCTCCGACTGCGGTGCCGTCTCCGGTATCCCGCCGAAAAGCTCCGATGTGGAAGCCTGGTAAAAACGGCATTTGACCCCGGTTTTCTTTATGGCATCGAGGATACGCAAGGTTCCCACTCCGGTGGTTTCCGCGGTGTATTCCGGCACCTCGAAGGAAACTCCCACATGGGACTGGGCCGCGAGATTGTATATCTCCGTCGGCTGGATCTGCTCTATCATCCGGTTCAGATTGCTGGAATCCGTCATGTCGCCATGATGCAGGAAGAAGGTCTTGTCCTTCAATTCCTTATTGTAATAAAGATGGTCTATGCGCTTCGTATTGATGCTGGACTGCCGGCGGATGATACCGTGAACCTCATATCCTTTTTCCAGCAGAAGGTCCGCAAGATACGAACCGTCCTGGCCTGTAATACCTGTAATAAGTGCAACATTTCTCATATGTTCTAATCCTCCTTGGAGTCACCGGAGACATCCCCACTTCCTGTCATTCTAAGCCCACACTGTGTCATTCTAAGCCCACACCCACACTGTGTCATTCTGAGCCCACACTGTGTCATCCTGCGCCCACACTGTGTCATTCTGAGCCCACACTGTGTCATTCTGAGCGAAGCGAAGAATCTTCTAAACGTATGTAAGATTCTTCGGGCTTCGCCCTCAGAATGACAAGAGAGAGCCCTCAGGATGACAAGAGAGAGCCCTCAGGATGACATCACTTCATCTCATTCCGGATCCACACTGTGTCATTCTGAGCCCACACCGTGTCATTCTAAGCCCACACTGTGTCATTCTGAGCCCACACTGTGTCATTCTGAGCGAAGCGAAGAATCTTCCCCACGTATGTAAGATTCTTCGGGCTTCGCCCTCAGAATGACATACCGACTTCTGTTTTTCAGTATAACACACAACGGTAAATATTTGCAGACATGGCAAAAATAGAGTACAATCGTCTATACTACCATAGATTAAGAAGGAGTTTGTGAAGTGCTGTTACGTTCGTCCCAGATCAGAAGAAGTGTGGTTCTGGTAATTGATATCATAAGCCTGCTGATCGCCTTTTTTATATCCTTATACCTGAGATTTGAAGATCCTTTTTCAATTGAGATAATCGATCTCTATTTGTCCGCGCTGGTTGTTATCATTCTGATGTATGTCGTGATCTTTGTATTTTATGATAATAACCGGCCTTCGGTGGTTCACCAGAGTCCTCTTGAGAATCTCACATCCGTTTTGAAAAACCATGTATCCCTTCTCGCAATGACGATGATCTACCTCTTCGCAGTGCAGCAGGGAAACATCGTTTCGCGTTATGTGATAGGACTGGTCTTTGCTTTCTCCTTCGTGCTGGACTATATCTTCCGTATGGTCTTCAGGGCTGTCCTTATCAGCCACGCAAAAAACGGTGAAAAGATCAATAATGTCATGCTCGTCACCCTTTCCTTCCTGGCAAAGGATATTCTCGCACAATTCGAGGAGAAACAGGGATATCTTATGCGGATCTCCTGTATCACCATTCTTGACAAGGATATGGTGGGACGGAATATCAACGGGATCCCCGTAGTAGGAAATGAGGATAATTATCTCCTTACCCACAGACAGAACGTCTATGATGAGGTCTTCATCAATATCCCCTACAGCTATGAGGTGAAGCTCAGAAAGATCATCACAGGCTTTGAACAGATGGGGGTAACGGTAAACCTTAGTATCGAATTCAATCTGGATGCAAGAGAACGGAGAATAAGGGAATTTGCCGGATACCAGGTGGTGAGCTTTGCCGCTGCCATACATAATCCCGGCGCCCTTTTCATCAAGCGCCTCTTTGATATCATCGGCAGCTTCGTAGGCCTTATTATCTGCGGTATATCGCTCCTTATCTTCGGACCCGTGATAAAGCTCACCAGCCCCGGTCCCATATTCTTTGCCCAGACAAGGGTGGGGATAAACGGCAGGAGATTCAAGATCTATAAGCTCCGGACCATGTACGCCGACGCGGAAAAGAGAAAAGCAGAGCTGATGGAAAAAAATGAGATGAACGGCCTGATGTTCAAGATCAAGGATGACCCGCGGATAACCCCCGTAGGCAAATTCCTAAGGAAATCCAGCATAGACGAGCTGCCGCAGTTCTGGAACGTGCTGATGGGCGATATGAGCATGGTGGGAACAAGACCTCCGACGGAGGATGAATACGAGAAGTATGGAAATATCCATATGAGGCGTCTTTCCATAAGGCCCGGAATAACCGGCATGTGGCAGGTCTCCGGGCGAAGTGAGATAAAGAATTTTGATGATGTTGTAAGACTGGATCTTTACTATATCGACAACTGGTCGCTGCTTCTGGACGCAAAGCTCATCCTGAAGACAGTCTTTGTAGTGATCTTCGGTAAAGGAGCGTCATAAGATTGTATTTAGTCATTGTATCTTTAATGTCCCTTTCACTTTGATATTTCCGAAAACCGCGGTGATCTTTGTTTTTCCTTTGCCCTTTACTGTTATCATTCCGTTCTCATCCACCTCGGCAACACTATTTTTGCTGCTTTTCCAGCTGTCCGGCTCTAAAAGAAGTGTATCATCGGATACAAATGCATCATAGCCGTTTATCTTTCCGCTGTTCTCATCAGGCTTAATATCCTTAAAAACAAGCTTTGGCCTATTAATGACAGTAAGCGTACAGGAGGACAGGGTAGCAGCATTCTTCCTGTCACCGGAGGCAAGGGCATTAACCCTTGTTTTTCCTTCCTTCTTTCCCTTCAGCACGCCTTTTTTTGATACCGATGCGGTTTTTTTATCATCCGTATTAAAGCCTGATATTCCCTCTATACCCTTGAACATAAGCTCCGGTATATTATTGATCTTCTGTCCTTTTAAGAGTACCGTACCGGCTGCTTTCCTTTTCTCCAGGAATCTGTATGTGATCTTATCATAGGCTTGAGCGAGCTCATAAGAGGCATTATATACACTGTACGGATTGTCATAGTCTGCGTTAAGAGCCTTATCATACGCATCATTAAGCTTCTTAAATACCGAGGAATTCCCGTCAAGACCCATTTTCACAGGATTTAAGCGGCAGGCTTCCTCCATCAGTGCGTCGAGATATGAATTCAGTTCTTCGTCCCGGAGAGCAGGCGTATTTCCCGGAGCATGCTTTATTGAATCTCCCGCCGCCTTCTCATAAGCATAGGCAATCTCCATCAGCTCCTTTTCGCCCCCGAATCTTCCGACCATGCTGAGTCCCATCGGAAGCAGGGTTCCGGCATCATCAGAGCTTGCAGCCCTGAAGCCCATAGGAATATTCATGTCAGGGAGACCCAGAGATGGTCCGAAAGCACGATCATAAGAGGAGCTATTGTGGGAAGAATCATATTGATTCTGATGCATCGGTAAATCCGTAAAATACATATACATGACCGCATCAATATCCTTTTCCTTCATAATGTCGGAAAGCTTCTTCTGATATTTGCGGACCTCTTCCCATTCCTGCGGCCTCAGAAATCCGGTACTTTTGTCGGCATAATAACCGTACTTTTCATATTCATCCTTTTCAAAATGATCCGCGAGATCATATCCGTACTTTTTTTGATCTTCTCCAAAAGAAGCAAAGAAGCAGCCTATATCGTCTCCGCTGTTCAGAATATCCTTAAAGGTTTTTATCCCGCTTTTTTCTCCGAATTTACTCAAAAACAAATTGATGTCATATTCAGCAACATATTTATTATTAGAGTTATAAGGGATGTTCCATGCGCCATCCTTGATAAGAAGCAGAAATTCATCACTGAACAGTTTTTCTTCGGAAAGAGAAACAAATTCGGCCCCTGCTTTTCTTAATACTGCTCTTGCCTGTCTTGCAAGTATTTCAGTTTCTGCCGGAAGCTTCTCATCATCGGCAAATTCCGACTCATTATACACGTCTTTGTTCGTATGATACATTTCGCGGTAATATTCATTGACCTTATTACAGCTTGGCATATGATAATCAAAAGATGAAGTGAGGAAAGCGATCCTCTTCCCCTTAAGTGAATCCGGTGAAAGATCCTTTGTGTAGCCGCTGCCACGCAGTCCGTCAGCACTGGCTTCCACAGTATAATCATCATTTTCATCCGTTCCTGCCATTGCTTCAAGAACGATCGCCATGTCTTCGGCGCTTCTTGCCATTGGACCCGTTGTATCCCTTGTAGCTTGTAGCGGCAGAACTCCGTCAATCGAGGTTAAGCCTTTTGATGGTCTTATTCCGAAAAGCCCCGACCAGGAGGATGGGTTTCTGATGGAACCTCCGGTATCGGTTCCGAGAGCAGCCGCTGCGAAATTTGATGCTGCAGCAGTGGCAGAACCTCCGGAAGAACCCGCAGGTGAACGGGAAGGATCATAGGCATTATGGGCATCACCACCAAGAGTAGAATGGGAGTCTTCTGCACTCATGGCAAATTCCGACATATTGGCTTTTGCAATTATTACTGCTCCGGCCTCCTTCAGCTTTTTCACAACACCTGCGTCTTCATCCACAACAAGGTCGGCAAGAGCCACGGCACCGGCTGAAGTGGGCATTCCCGCCACGTTATAATTATCCTTTACAATAATGGGAATACCATGGAGCTTTCCACGCACCCTGCCTCCGGCTCTTTCTGAATCAAGCCTCCTTGCATCAGACAAAGCATTATCATTTATCCAGATAATAGAATTCAGGTTTTCTTTCTTATCATAGGCATTTATCCTGTCAAGATACATCCGGGTCAGCTTTTCGGATGTGAGATTCCCCTTTTCCATTTCGCGCTGCAGATCCGTAATAGTAGCGCTTTGAAGGTCAATCGTTGTAAACAGATCCTCAAGCTGTTCCACAGCGCCTTTTTCCTCAGAATAATCATATTCCGTTCCCTTCGAATAGGACTCTATGGCGCCATCCTCTGTCTCCGCGCCCCTCGAATAGGACTCTATGCTGCTCTCCTCTATTTCCGAAGCACATATGATCCCTGTCGGAACTGCGGAAAAAAGCATCGATATCAATAAAGCAACAGCTATTTTTTTTCTGTTTATCCCGGTCATTTTCATCCTCCTGTGCACCCGCACCTTCAAAATAAATCCTTTTCTCAATGGAAGTCAGGCTCAAAGCCCTTAACTCGTAACCCTCAGAAGGAACCTCGAAAGCCTCCGACAGTCTCAGATCAATGGCCTCCGGACTCTTTTCAGTGCCATTATAAAAAACATAATACTCCGTTGCAGGGATTTTTACCAGAAGCTTGCAACTAAATATAGCGTAATGACCATTATGTCCTCACGCTCTTGACATATCCGATCCTGTCTGATAATATGCGAGTGGGATTTCCCACATTCATTCTTTCCCAAGGAGGACCTGAATATGCAAACAGCTATCCGAGAATACGATGCCAAACTCGATTCTAAAAGAAGACTTACACTCCGCAGCACAAGTTTTGAATACTACCATGTCCAGGAAATGGATAATGGCACTATCGTTTTGGAGCCCAGAGAGCTTACTGTTCCTTTTCAGGTTTCTGCAAATACACTTGCGATGATGGATGCTTCAGTTAGAAACATGAAAGCTGGAAATGTATCCGCACCCATCGACTTATCAGAATTCGAGGATTGATCTATGTACAGTATTGTTATGGGCATCCCCGAGATGCAGGATTTTTGGAATACTTTGTGTTCTAAAGTCAAATCCGGTTCTGCAACCAAAGACGAAGTAAAGCTTCATAAGAAGATTGGAAAAGCGCTCTTTCACCTTCAGCAAAACCCTCGTCATTCCGGATTGGAAACTCACGAGATCACCTCATTATCCAGGCGTTATGGAACCAAAGTCTGGCAGTCATATATTGAGAATCAAACTCCTGCCGCAGGACGCATCTATTGGTGCTACGGTCCAAACCGAGGAGAGATCACCATCATCGGTCTGGAGCCTCATCCTAACGATAAAGCAAATGCCTACGATAAAAAGACAAGCTATTCTATCAGAGTTCAGCAGCTCCAACCAACAGAACGCATACCGCTTTGACCTGAAAGGACCTTCTAGGAGCCCTTTGGTCGAGCATCAGCCTCCGGCTGATGACGGTATAGCCGTAGAGTGATACTATAAACCAATAGATGTCAGCTTGTCCCTCTGGAACAGTGTTCTTTGTCCGGATAATTCGAGAACGCTGTCCGAAATCTTGTTAATTAAACTCCAATCCCATATACACCATTTAAGGCTTCCCTCCACAATCCTTCTTCTTTTAAGAAAGGGTCAATCATTTTTTCTATGTGATACATCGGCCGCTGACCCTGCGGTATAGTATATTGACAGTTGCATAAAAAAGGATCTTCCTATAAGGTTGAGTTGCATCTTTGGCCGGATGTAATAACCCAATCAACAGGAGGATCCTATACCATGGATTATATACGAACCGAAGCAGATGGACAACTGGTACTTACACAATCAACGGAGTATCGTTACTATTCAGTTACTATTCACAGGTTTTTCCACCATTAACATAGCGGAGGGGATCGTTGCTTCCGCAGGAAAGACATTCAAAGTCATCTATGTCAGAACCATATTCAACAGTATCCGTGATCTCGGATTCATCAGGTTCCTTAAGGGAGTGTTTTTCATGTCCCGGCTGCCCGCCTTTGGGTTTTCCGCTTTTTTCCCGGCTGTTCGGCCTGCGCTTTTCCTTACCTGCTGGTGTCTGGGATGTTGGGATACTGGTATCGTCACCTTCTTTTTTTGCCTTCCATACCTCGTCCTCAAGGTTGCGGATCTT